>CAYTER010000042.1:0-19867 GCA_964436815.1 uncultured Syntrophomonadaceae bacterium | reverse complement strand
GTAACCCACAACCAGGAGAACAGTATCTATATGGACCGCACTATTTTGATGCAGGACGGGGCTTTAACCGGTCCAGCTAATCAAGACGTGAGTTTCAGGACCGATCGGTGCAGTAATTTACAGGCAGGAGGGTTATGATGAACCTCTTACAGATTGCCTTAAACAATTTCAAGCGCCGAAAGAAGAAAGCAGTCCTGGCCCTGGTTGCAATTACCTTTGGCGCTGCCGCCCTGGTTGCTGTATACAGCCTGGTTAGATCGATGGAGGCTGAAATAAACAGGCAGCTTGCTGATATCGGTTCGAATATTGTCATATCTGCCGATACCGGATCACTTTCTTTTTCTTACGGTGGCATCACTATCCCCGAGCTGCATTATGATGCTGAGGAGCTGACCGAAAATGACCTGCAAGCCCTGGAATTAGTGCCTGACCGGCAGGCAATCGTGGCGATTGCTCCTAAACTGATTGGCATAGCTTTGGTTAACGGGGTTGATATGGCTGTCGCCGGAGGCAGTCTGGAAGCCGATTATGCAGTTAAACCCTGGCTCCACCTGCATGTTGAACAGGAAGAAGGCGCCGAACATGAGGCAGAGACTCCTTCAGGGATGAGAAGACCGGATGAAACAGCACCGGATTTAAGTGATGATCAGGTGGTAGTCGGAAAAATTGCTGCTGAACGGCTGGGTATTGAAGAAGATCAGACCATCGATATTGCCGGCAGAGAATTCCTGGTGGTCGGGATTCTGCATCCTAACGGCGGGGCGGAAGATAACCAGGTTTTCATGAATTACAATTCTGCCCAGGAGATCCTCGGGAAAAGAGGTGCTTTAACGTTAATTGAACTGGCGGTTGACTTCAGCCTGGTTAGTGAACCCAATATTTTGGAACAGCTTGAAAAAGGTCTTCCCCATGCCAGAATTACCAGTGTCCGCCAGGCGGTCATGGGCAGGAATGAGCTGGCAGGCATGGTAGCCCGCTATGGCTATGCAGCAGCGCTTCTAATTTTTTCAAGCGGTATATTTCTGGTCGGCCTGAATATGTATACAGCAGTCCGTGAAAGGACCAGGGAAATTGGCATTTTCAGGGCGATCGGTTTCAGGGGCTCGCATATTTTCAGGATTATTTGCACGGAAGGGATTCTGTTAAGTGCTCTTGGCGGTATACTTGGTTACCATGCCGGGCTGCTGGTTGCTTACCGCATCTGGCCCTTATTTTCCGGTGGAGTTTTAAACCTGACCTGGGATCCGTTATTGATGATAGCAGTTACGGTTATTACCGTAGTAACCGGTGGGCTTGCGTCTTCTCTGCCGGCAGGCTTTGCCGCGAAGATTGATCCGGCCGAAGCGCTAAGATTTTTTTAATCATCAAGGGATTTTAAAAGATTTGATCATCGTCAGGATTATGTTATTATCACCTGAGATCACTGATAAGGAAGTGGCTTTCATGGAGCAAAAAATCAAGCTGATTTGCTGTAAAACAATGATGGATGAAATAGATGCCATTAAACCGGAAAACATAGCGGTTGATTATGTTGAATACGCGCTGCACCGCAATCCCGACAAACTGCGCGAAGAATTGCAGAGGCGGATTGACGATGAAGAAGTAGCTGAAGTGCTGGTATTTGTTTATGGTCTTTGTTCCCGGGGACTTGATGGCTTGCAGGCTGGGGATAAAACACTGATTATCCCCCGGGTGCACGACTGTATCAGCCTTTTGCTGGGGTCAAGAGCCAGGTACGAAGAAGAATTTGGCGCTGATCCTGGAACATACTACCTCAGCAAGGGCTGGATCGATCAGAACGCAGATCCAATTCAGGAATACGAAGAGAACAAGGCTAAATATGGTGAGGAGAATGCCAAATGGATCTCCGATGAATCATACCGCCACTACAAGCGGGTCGCTTTTATCGATACCCATCTGCCTGATCTTGGCCAGTATGAAAACTATGCCCGGTCAGTTGCTGAATTTCTACAGGTTGATTACCAGGCGATCAGGGGTGAAAAAAGCTTCTTTGAGAAAATAACCGGCAACAGCTGGGGAAAAGATTTCGTGGTAGTGAAGCCCGGCGAAATATCGAAATACAACGATTTTATGTAATATCTGGCGCTTAATCCTGTGCTATCGCTGACTTAACAGGACAGCGCAGTTAAAACATCTTTCTTCTTCCCTGAGCGTATGCTTTAAAATCCCTTATATGCTTGATGAAAATAACCAGGGCCATGGCCGCCCCGCTGATATAACCGGCCGGTTCGCCGGTTTGAATCCCAAGAAAAAGCGGAAGCGAAAGGATGCCGATACCGGCTGCCGTGTTTGTATCCCTGATCAGGAAAATTAAGAGCAGATATAGGAGCAGCATATAACCAATAATAACCGGAGCAAGCAAGATCAGGGCACCGGCCAGGCTGGCCAGCCCCTTGCCTCCTTTAAACCCGAAAAAGAGGTTATAGTTGTGACCCAGCACAACCAGCAGGGCGGCGATGAAGGGGAGCCAGGGCAAATTTCCGAAACGGCCGGCAAGATAAACCGCCAGGAGGCCTTTTAGAAAATCAAACAGAAGGGTTACGATGCCTGCAATCAGACCGGCTTCCCGCGCCGTGTTCATCGCTCCCATGTTGCCACTGCCGGAAGACCGGATATCCAAACCCCTGAAGATCTTCCCACAGATATAGGCTGAAGGGAAAGTTCCCAAAAGGTAAGCGGTCACAGCCAGGATTAAATCTGCCATCTACTTCCTCCCCTTTTTATTCTATAATCAATAATAGCACAACACTTTAATCCGTAAAGAAAAGAGGGAATTTTGCGATGGCAAAACTGGGCAGAAATGGAGTTGTCCTTAAAGGCATTGAGAGCAATCTGACGATCAACAGGGAAGACCATGGCATTCCGGTTATCCGGGCCGACTCCTTTGCCGACCTTTATTTCGGGCTCGGATGGGTTCAGGCTCACGACCGTTTTTTAAACATGGAACTTAGCCGTCTCATTGCCCGGGGACGAGGAGCCGAATGCCTTGACCCTTTTCTGCTTAAGCTGGATATCGCGATGCGCCGCTGCAATCTTTGGAATGATGCCATCATGGAAGCAGCAAAGTTAACCGGCACCACCCTGAAACTGATCAATGCCTACTGCGCCGGAGTTAATGAGCGGCTAACTTCGGGACCGCTGCCCTTCGAGTTCAAGCTGCTTGGCCACCGCCCGGATCCCTGGTCACCTGCCGATTCAATCATTACCGCGAAGTTGATCGGGGTAACCGATCTAACCGAAACCCAGGGTTGGATGGAAAAGTTTATTATCCAGATGATCAAACAGGATGTTCCCCTCGCCATGATCAAGGAGCTTTTTCCCTACCTGACCGAAGAACCCGATCAGGAATTTTTGGAGATTATCCGCCAGGTTCGCCTGCCTGAACCGATCATCCCGGAGTCGGTTAAATGGGCTGAGCTGCCCCGCCTCCAGTGCAGCAACAACTGGGTAGTTGCAGGGGCTAAAAGTAAGTCGGGAAAACCTTTGTTTTGTGGGGATCCGCATCTTGACACCAGCCGCCTGCCGGCGATCTGGCAGGAGGTAATCATGGAAACAGATGGTTTCTTCTTTATCGGGGCTACCGTGCCGGGCGTTCCGGGACCGGCTATGGGTCGATCCGATCACCTGGCCTGGTCTCCGACTTACGGGAATATGGATGTCATCGATTACTTTATTGAAGAAGTTCAAGGCACAACTTATCGTCGGGGCTCAGAGTGGCTGCCTTTTACAGTGCGCGAGGAGATGATCAGGGTCCGGGGCAGAGAGCCGGTCAGGGTGCGCTTTTATGAGAACGAACATGGAGTGCTTGAAGAAGAACCGACCGAAAAGGGTTATTACCCCTGCTTTGCCTGGTCTTCCGGCCGTTCCTGCGGGGCTGAAACGATTATTAACATGTTTGAAATACCGCTCTGTAAAAACGTCGATGAAGCCCTGGAGCACTTTGGCAATCTTGATTTTGCGGCGTTTAACTGGGTGGTAGCCGACATGACAGGAAATATTGGTTACCGGATGAGCGGCCGCAACCCGGTGCGCAAAGAGGGCTGCAGCGGCCTGCTGCCTCTGCCCGGGTGGGACGAGAGTTACGATTGGCAGGGATTCCATGATCGTAAGAGTAATCCTTCGCTGCTCAACCCACCGGAAAATTATATTGTAACAGCCAACCAGGATCTTAATAATCTGGCCCCGGTTAAGGTGACAAATCTGGCTATGGCGCCGTACCGGACCCGCCGGATTAGC
The DNA here is from genome assembly GCA_964436815.1 of uncultured Syntrophomonadaceae bacterium. Classification (GTDB taxonomy): domain Bacteria; phylum Bacillota; class Dethiobacteria; order DTU022; family DTU022; genus UBA993. The sequence goes on along the minus strand of CAYTER010000042.1, from coordinate 15,610 downwards.
GAACTGCTCAATCAGCACAACGATCACAGCGTTGAATCAATGAAAAAGATGCAATATGACCTTTATTCCAAGCAGGCGGAAGATTTTATGCGCCTCTTCAGGCCGCTATTGCCGGATAACGAAGCCGGAAAGCTCCTGGCCGGCTGGGATTTGGTTTACAACTCGGATTCGGTTGCCCCGACAATGTTCGAAAATATTCACAGCGAGCTGTTGCAAATTGTTTTTGGCGAAATGAATTTCGGAAAGGGTGCTTACGACTTCCTCCTAAATGAAACAGTCCTTTTGCATGACTACGACTGGAATTTTGACCGGGTTTTGCTCAGTGAAGATTCAGCCTGGTTTAAAGGCCGTCAGCGGGCAGATCTTTACCGTGAAGCGCTAGTACGAGGCCTGGCCAAAAAAGCGGAACCATACGGAAAGGGTAGAAAAATAATGATGCGCCATCTGTTGCTCGGCGGGCGCCTGCCCCGTATTTTTGGTTTTGATTATGGGCCACTTGAGCTGATCGGTGGGCGGGCAACAATCTCGATTAGTCAGATCTTCAAAGAAGCAGGGCGAATTGCCACCTTTTCGCCAACCTACCGGTTTATTACCGATCTGGCGGAGGAAAAAGTTCATTCAGTTCTGGCCGGGGGGCCTTCGGATCGCCGCTTCTCCAAATGGTATGTTTCCGGTATACCTGGATGGCAGAGCGGAAAATATAACGAACTGAGTTTAACGAAGCAGGAGAATTAATCGTCAGCGTGAACTGACATAATCAAATCGGGGAAGTAAAAACTGCAAAAAATGATCTGGATAAGGGAGAGATTATACGGTGACAGTAAAAAAAGAACTGACCTTTGTTGAAGCTTCCTGTATCATAACCGGTTACGGAGTCGGCGGTGGAATTATGGCTGTGCCGTTCCTGGCCGCTCAGAACGGTCTTTTTGTGACACTTTTAATTTTGGTGGTTGCCTATTGTTTTTCAGTACTGCTGCATCTGATGATTGCCGAGATGTGTTCCGGCGAGGAGGAATCAATTCAGATTGTTGAGCTCTTCCGCAAATACCTCTTCAAGGGGCGTTATGAAAACCTGCTGGCCTGGCTATTTTTCATCCTGCTCCTGGTGATCCTTTTTTCCAGCATGGCAGCCTATGTTGTCGGAGCCGGCGAGATCCTGGTCAATCTTTTTAACCTCCCGCTCTGGGCCGGTAAATTGCTGTTCTACCTGGTTGCCGCGGGGGTTGTCTTTTTCGGGCTTAAAATTTTGGGTATCAGTGAAAAATATGCCATTGGCGCTATTGCCCTGATCTTTATCGTGCTGGCCGCAGCTTCGCTTGCCCAGCCAATGCAACCACTGGCCCTGGTCAGGCCGCTGGGTAATGTTACCCTCGCCCTTTTCGGTATGATTATGTTCGCTTTTGCCTCTTTCTTTTCTATTCCCCAGGCGGTTGAGGGATTATCCTGGAACAAGAAGCTGATTCCGAAGGCTGTATGGGCCGGAATCGGGCTCAATTTTGCATTTATCCTGATTGTGACATTTTTTGCCCTCTCAGTTTCAGAAACTGTTACCGAAGTGGCAATAATCGGCTGGTCCGCAGCGGTTGGCGGTTGGGCTGCTATCCTCGGTTCAGTATTTGTATTTTTAGCAATGCTGACCACCTACTGGTCACTTTCCTATGCCCTGGTAGTAATTATCCGCGAGCGGATCGGGTGGTCTGAGAGACTATCCTGGCTGGCGGCCACCCTGCCGACGCTGATCATTGCCCTGGCCGGAGCGGCAACATTCTTAAGCCTGATGCGTCTGGTCGGAGGCGGGATTGCTGTTGTGGTTGCGCTGTTGCTCATTCCGGCTTACCGGGCATCACGGTTCAGCAAAGCTGTTCAGTTGTCGCCTGCCGGTTGGAATATTGGATTCTGGGGCGGCACTTTCTTCCAGGTGCTGGTCATTTTGGCCTACCTGCTGACAGCAGTAGGCTCGTTCGTGGAGATCTGATCAAGAAAAACACTCCTTCATAATATCTGCCGGATCTCTTCACAGGATCTTCATATTACTGTTTTATAATGCAGACAGGTTAATAATGAAAGGAGTGTTTTAAATGTCTAAGAAGTTAATCGCAACCACTTTACTGGTAGTTTTAGCTGTTACCCTGATTGTTTCCTCGGCGGTATTTGCCCAGGAGAGCGATCCGACACTGGAGTCGCTCTTTGAGCAGATGTATCAGCTGCGGCTGAAGATTGTAGAGAGACAGGTAGAACTCGGCAATTTGACTGCCGAAGAAGGGGCAGCGATCACTGAAAGGATGCAGGAGCGTTTCCAGTACATGCTTGAAAAAGGATACGGTGGCGGTTATGGCATGTTTGGCCGCTTTGGCGAAGGTGGTTCGGGCAGAGGTTTTGGTCACTGCTGGTAAGATGCAAATCAGCGCTGTCTAATATTGAACACTTCTTCCCGGGGAAGCCGTTTTTAACGGCTTCCCTTTTTTTTCATTCAACCTTACAATGTAAAGTAAAAAGAGAAATCCGGGGTAAAAGTTAATGGATCAGCAAAAAATCCTGGTTGTGGATGATGAACAAAAAATTGTGGATGTGCTGAAAGCCTATCTTGAAAGAGATGGTTATCAGGTTATTGCCGCTTCTGACGGACCGGAGGCGCTAAAAAAAGCTCACGCTGAAAACCCTGACTTAATAATTCTTGACCTGATGCTGCCGGGTTTGAGCGGTGAAGAAGTCTGCCGCCGGCTGCGCCAGGAGGGATCTAGAATACCGGTAATTATGCTCACAGCAAAAACTGAACTTGACGACCGGGTGTTTGGTTTGAGTATAGGGGCAGATGATTATATCCTTAAGCCGTTCAGCCCCCGGGAGGTTTTAGCCAGGGTCAGATCAATTATGCGCCGCAGTGATTCTGAGCCGGGTTTATTGACCGATATTTTAAAATTAGTTGACGATAAATTAGTGATCAATCTTCCGGCGCACAGCGTTACCTGGGAAGAACAAGCTATAGCTATGACGCCTACGGAATTTAGCCTATTGGCCTACCTGGCCCGCCGGCCCGGAAGGGTATTTTCCCGGGCTCAGCTGGCTGAAATGATTTTAGGATATGAAAGCTTCAGCGATGATCGGGTCATTGACGCTCATATTAAAAATATTCGTCATAAACTAAGTGAGGTTGGTGCTTCAGCGGTAATCAAAACAGTCTACGGAGTTGGCTATAAATATGATGAACATTGAGCTTTTTAAGAAAAAACCTTTATGGAGCCGCCTGGCTCTTTTCTTTCTGCTGATCACGGCGTTAACGCTAATCTTGTTTCAGCTGGTTTTCAATTATTTACTGGAAAGACATCTCCAAAACTACATCGTTAATCGCGAAGAGATACTTAATCAGCAGATTGTGACCGCCATCCTTGAGTATTATGAGGAATACGGTAGCTGGCAGGGTATTCAGATGCCCCTTTTCCACATTGCGCTCAGTACCAATACCCGCCTGCTGCTTGCTGACGAAAACGGTCGTCTGCTCCTGGACAGTGGACAGGGCCGGCGGATGCGGATGATGATGTCGGGGGCGGAAGAAGTAGACTTAAATGAAGCTGCTGCTTATCAGTATGGGCTGAATCTTGAGCAGCAGAAAATCGGAGAGCTGATCATTGTTCACCATGCCGCTGAGAGAGGCACTGCCTGGCAGGAGCAGGACCAGGTATTCAAACAGACGCTTACCCGCTCGCTGATCTTGACAGGTATTATAGCAATCAGCGCGGCTCTTGTCCTCGGAGTTCTCTTTTCCCGCCGCTTATCCAAACCGCTGGAGGAGGTTTCAGAGGCGGCCCTTAAAATCGCCGGGGGCGATTACAGCCGCAAACTTCCTGCTTACAACAACCTGGAACTCGACGAGCTATCGGTAAGTTTTAATCAGATGGCCGGGCAGCTGCAGGAGTTGGAAAGGCTTCGAAAACGGTCAGTAGCCGATATCGCGCATGAATTGAGAACTCCCCTGGCTACTTTACGCAGCCATGTTGAAGCTTTCAAAGATGGCATCTTTCCTGCGGACGAGGAGCATCTGAATACTGTCCTGGATGAAGTATTGCACCTCAGCCGGGTAGCAGCCGATCTGGAAGAACTTTCCCGGGCAGAGAGCGAGAGCGAAAGCGACAGCCGCAGCAATGCTGAAAAGATAGATTTGAACCGCTTTCTGAAGGATAAAGTAATTTCCTTCAAACCGCTTTACCATGAAAAAAGAATCAACCTTGAATTGGAAGATTCAACTGAAAAAATCTATGTTTACATGGATCCGTCCCGGTTGGGCAAAATAATCGGCAACCTGCTTGATAACGCTTATCACTATACACCCTCTGACGGTTCTGTAAAAATAGTCCTGCAGGACAAACCTGAATTGGATAAAAGGGCAGTATCGCCTCTCGGGCAGAGTACTACCATTGATCTGAATGATATGGCATTGATCAAGGTCAGTGACAGCGGGATCGGCATTAACTCCGCGCATCTGCCTTACATTTTTGAACGATTCTTTCGCGCCGATCCGGCCCGGGAAAGGGAGCAGGGCAGAACAGGATCCGGTATCGGCCTGGCCCTGGTCAGAGAGCTGGTCCGGGCTGCCGGAGGGATGGTTCAGGTAGCAAGCAAGCCCAATGCGGGGACAACCTTTTATTTGTTCCTGCCGAAGGCATAAAAACAGGCTTGCTTCATTCAAACATTCGTATTAAGCTATCATTGGCGTTTTTATCTGCATACAGTCGGAGATGATCTGCTGCTTTGAATGCCCGAAAATTGGACGATAATACTGTCGGGATCTGGTATGGCGTAGTTGCCTATACGCTCTGGGGTGTGCTGCCCCTCTACTGGAAACTGTTAATTAATGTTCCTCCCCTGGAAATTCTGGCTCACAGGATTATCTGGTCTTTTATTTTTATGGTTTTAATTGTCGTCGGCAGTGGAGGCGGAAAAGCTTTGATAGCCTTCCTGTCAGACAAAAAAAGGCTGTTTTACATGTTCCTCTGCGGTTTTATCATCAGTATAAACTGGTTTACATATATTTACGCTGTCAACACCAATCATGTCATTGAAGCCAGCATGGGTTATTTTATTAATCCTTTAGTGGTGGTTCTGCTCGGCGTATCTGTTCTGAAAGAAAAACTCTCACGCTGGCAGCTCACGGCGTTAATCCTGGCGGCAGTCGGTGTTTTAATTGTTACCGTTCAGTATGGCAGGATCCCCTGGATTGCCATTTTTCTCGCTTCAACTTTTGCTCTATACGGTTTGATCAAAAAAATGGCCAGGGTAGATTCCATTACCGGCCTGACCCTGGAGACTTTTATTGTTATGCCCATTGCCCTCTTATTTTTGCTAACCCTTGAATCCCAGGGGACAGGAGCGATGGGGGCGGCGCCCCTGGCAACAAAGCTGTTACTGGCCGGGGCAGGCATTGTTACGGCCACTCCGCTGTTGCTGTTCGCCAGGGGAGTTGAAAGAACTACATTTTCCATGATGGGGTTCCTGCAATATATCGCCCCGTCTATCACCTTGTTGCTCGGTATCTTTGTCTTTAAAGAATATTTTTCCACCACCCATTTAATCAGTTTTTGCTTTATCTGGGCGGCGCTTGTAATTTTTACGCTGGCCAATATCGGGCTCTTGAAGGAGCCGCGGCAGATTGTGTTAGACAAGCGTTAAAGCGAATGCTATAATTACTGCGATAACTGAATAGCTGCTGATCAGGTGTTATAAGACTTAATTGAGGAAGCCGGTGAAAGTCCGGCGCGGTCCCGCCACTGTAAGTGGGATGCGCTTCCTGAAGCCACTGGTTCAGAAGACCGGGAAGGCAGGAGGCGCAGTGAACACAAGCCAGGAGACCTGCCTGATAGCACGCTTAACCCCTTCGGGTGAAAGGGTAAGGCGGGGTAACGACCACGTTTTGCCGTGGTCCTTTTATTTTGATCCGCGAAACTCCTGCTTTCCTTTAAGGGTAAGGGGAGTTTACTTATTAAAAGGAGCGAAAAAGAAAAGTGAAAAAGAATTTATTTTGGTTTGTCATGATTTTAAGTTTTACCTTAGTGCTGAGCGGATGCAGTCAGCCTGTTACTCCGGATGCTGATCAGCCGGCAGCTGAACTTAAGCAGCCTGAGATTAACGGAGCGGTTACTGTTACAGACCAAATGGGCCGGCAAGTGACCATCGAAGGCATCCCGCAGCGGATTATTTCCCTGTCTCCAAGCAATACCGAGGTTGCTTTTGCCCTTGGTCTGGCCGAACGGCTGGTGGGAGTGACTGAATACTGCAACTACCCGCCTGAAGCGCAGCAAAAGGAAATTATTGGCGGGTTTGCAACCCCAAATATTGAGAAAATTGTCGAGCTTGAACCTGATCTGGTTTTGGCCTCAACCATTCATGAGGAAGCAGTGGTTCAATTTGATGCTCTTGGCATCCCGGTCCTGGTGATTGAAGCAGCTACACTTGAAGAGCTGATCACCAGTATCTCACTGGTTGCCAGTTTAACCGGTAACACAGCGGAGGGTGAAGAACTGGTAGAGTTTATACAAAACAGAATCGGAGCCGTTCAATATGTTGTTAACCTGATTCCCGAAGAGGACCGGGTGCGGGTCTATTACGAAGTCTACTCCGATCCCTTGATGACAGCCGGAAAAGAGACCTTCATTAATGAAATTATCAGCCTGGCCGGGGGTATTAATATCTTTGACGATATTAGTGAAAGCTACCCGCAGGTCAGTGCCGAGATTGTGGCCGAAAGGCAGCCACAGGTCATTCTTTACCCTGATTATCATGGTACGGCTGACCTGGTCATGGAGTCAATGGTTGATCGTCCGGGCTGGTCCAGTATTCCGGCAGTTGTTAACTTCAGGGTTTATGCTGCTTCAGATGATGCTTTTGCCCGGCCTGGCCCGCGGGTTGTGCAAGCCGTAGAGGAAGCGGCAAGGCTATTTTATCCGCAGATATTCGGAGAGCATGTTTGTGATGATGACTGCAACTGATGAATGTTTAATGATCTGGAACAGAGGAAAAAATGAGTTTTCAAAAAGCTATTAGTGATCAACACAATAAAATCGGCAGATTCTCCAGGACTATACTGCTAACAGTTTTAGTTCTGCTGCTGTTTGGCGTTGCCCTGCTGGCGATGATCTGGGGAGCGGTTACGATTGGCTGGAGAAATGTCTTTGCCATTCTATTCGATACCCTGCCGTTTTATAACTCTGAGACGGCTGCCGAAATTGCCCCGGTTTATAGAGATATACTGCTGCAGATCCGGGTGCCGCGCGTCCTTTTGGCCGCAGCGGTTGGCAGCTCCCTGGCTGTTTCCGGGGCGGTTTTTCAGGGGTTGTTCCGCAACCCGATGGCTGATCCCTATGTGATCGGCATTTCCTCCGGAGCTGCTCTCGGCGCTGTATTTGCCATGCTCAGCGGCTTCAGCCTGGCAGTAGGCGGTTTTGGCGCAGTGCCGCTTTTTGCTTTTTTCGGCGGGATTGCCACGATTGCGCTGGTTTACAGCATGGCCAGGGTTGGCCAGGCCGTGCCGGTTATGACCCTGCTTTTAGCCGGGATTGCGGTCAGCGCTTTTCTCTCTGCGCTGGTATCGCTCTTAACTTATTTTGCCGGTGAAAAGCTGCATCAGGTCATTTTCTGGTTGATGGGCGGCCTGGGCGGGGCAACCTGGCTGCAGGTCAAGGTGATGGTGCCTTACGCTTTTATTGGTTATCTTTCGGTCAGTATTTTTTCCCGTGAACTTAACGCTATGCTGCTGGGCGAAGAGACAGCCAGCCATTTGGGTGTAGATACGGAGAAAGTTAAGAAAATCCTCCTGGTCGGGGCTTCACTGCTGGTAGCGGCGGCAGTTTCGACCAGTGGTATCATCGGTTTTGTCGGACTGGTTGTTCCACACTTTGTGCGCCTGGTGGCCGGACCCGATCATCGCTTCCTGATTCCTGCTTCCGCCCTGCTCGGGGGAGCGCTGATGATCGCCACCGACATGTTGGCCAGGGTGATTATTGCCCCTACAGAGCTGCCGGTTGGAATTATTACTGCCCTGATCGGGGCGCCAATGTTTATTTACCTGTTAAAGAGGCGAAGGAAGCTGCGCTATTTCGGAGGGGGAGGATAAACAGGTGGGCCTGACGATTGATGTGCATGGCTTAAAAGTTGCCTACGATACTGTTCCTGTCCTTGACGGCACCGAATTCAGCGTGGACCGCGGCGATCTGGTTGCCCTGCTTGGCGCAAACGGCGCCGGCAAATCAACCTTACTGCGGATTATCAGCCGTATTCTGAAACCGACTGCGGGTCAGGTGCTGTTGGACGGTCAGGAGTTGGACCGTTTAAAGAGCAAAGAAGCAGCCCGCTTGATGGCGGTGGTGCCCCAGGAGACCGCGGCTGATTTCGATTTTACGGTCGAAGATATAGTCATGATGGGCCGGTTCCCTTACCTGAGCCGTTTCCGGAAGGAAGACGCTCACGACCGGGAGATAGTCCACCGGTCGATGGAATTGACCGGGGTCACCCATCTGGCTGAACGCTCTATTGCCCAGTTAAGCGGCGGCGAAAAGCAGCGGGTGGTTATGGCCCGGGCTGTGGCCCAGCAGCCTGAGGTTTTACTTTTAGATGAGCCGACGGCAAACCTTGATATCGGCTACCAGTCTATGCTGCTTGAGCTGGCTTCACGCTTAAACCGCGAACAGGGTGTTACTGTGATTGCGGCTATTCATGATATCAACCTGGCTGTGCACCATTTCAGCAAATTTATTTTACTGGCGGATGGACGGGTTCTGGCTGCCGGCAGGGCTGACGAAGTGATCACTGCTGAAAATATACGGAAATCCTACGGTATCCCGGCCACCACTTTCCGGCATCCCCTGCATGGAGTCCTCCAGGTTAGTGTGGTCCGGGGAGGCAAGGACCGCGATCAAGGAAATGGCGGTCCCCGGGTGCATGTAATCGGAGGGGGTGAAGAGGCCATGCCGACCCTTGAACTGCTCTATCAGAAAGGCTGCCGCCTCTCGATCGGCCCGGTTTCCGCCCAGGACAGCGGTTGCCGCTTTGCCCATTTTAACAGTTTACCGGTAGTGATTGTGCCTCCTTTTACCAGTATGAACCGGGAGCATCGGGAAGAACACCTGAAACTGCTGCGTGAAGCGGAAGCTATTGTCGTACCGCCAATTCCTTTCGGTGAAGGGAACCTGCCGCTTTTTAAGGAAGTTGAAACCGCACTGGACGAAGGGGTACAGCTTTACATCATAGATTTTAAAGGAATTGCCGGCCGTGACTACAGCGGGGGTAAAGCCGGGATCTTGATGCAGCGTTTGATTGACAAGGGTGCCGTTCAGCTTGACAGTGTGGATCATTTGCCGGCATTAATCTGTAAGGATGGGGGGCAAACCGATGAATAGTAACGGACCGCTAATCCTGATTACCGGGGGCGTGCGCAGCGGCAAGAGTTCATTTGCCGAGCAGCTCGCAGCTGAAAGCGCTAAACAGGTCATCTACCTGGCTACAGCCCGGGTAGAAGATGAAGCCATGCGGGAGAGGGTTCGCCGCCATCAAAGTCGTCGCCCGGATTCGGTAAAAACAGTTGAAGAACCGTTGGAGCCGCACCTGGTGATTAAACGGGAAGAAGCTGCAGATCGGGTTATTCTTGTCGACTGCTTGACTCTCTTAACCAGCAACTGTTTCCTCGCTGACATTGACCGGCATGGCGCTGTCAGGGATGGCGAAGACATTTTCGCCGATGAGCTGCTCCTGGAGGAGGCAGCCGATCGGACCTTGGAATATATTCGGCTTTTTGCTGAAACAGCCAAATTATCACCTTCAGAAGTGATCGTGGTTACTAACGAGGTTGGCATGGGCGTAGTGCCTGAATACCCGGTTGGCCGGGTTTACCGGGATCTTTCAGGCCGGGCAAATCAGCTGATGGCCAAAGCAGCTGACCAGGTGTGGCTGGTTGTTTGCGGACTGCCAAAGCGGTTTAAATAATCGATGGAACGCTCCCTGCTAACTGTTGCTGCGCTGGCTTTGGCTTACCTGCTGGATTATTTGATCGGCGATCCACCCTGGCTGCCGCACCCGGTTCGCCTGGTTGGCAGTTTAATTGGCTTGCTGGAAAGGCAGCTGCGCAGGATTTGTAAAAAGCCCGTTTACCTGAAGATCGCCGGGCTGCTGATGGTTATGGTCATTGCCGGCGGTTCGGCTGTGCTGGTTTACCTGTTAATCATTACAGCTTACAAATTTTACCCGGCTGCAGGTTTCGCGCTTGAGCTCTACACTTATTTTGCGGTACTCGCCGGAGGCGATCTGCGTAACCATTTGCTCAGGGTTGACAGCGCTTTGAAAAAGGGAAATCTTGCTGAAGGGCGGGCCACTGTTGCGATGCTGGTCAGCCGCGATACAGAAAAACTTGATCCGGAGGGTCTGTCGCGGGCAGCACTGGAAAGTCTTTTTGAAAACAGCTCTGATGGCCTGGTAGCCCCTCTGCTATACGCTGCGGTCGGCGGCCCGGCAGCGGCAGTTTTTTACAAGGCAGTGAGCACCATGGATTCAATGATTGGTTATAAAAATGAAACCTATGAGGCGCTCGGTTTTGCCGCCGCCAAACTGGATGATCTGTTAAATTTTATCCCCGCCCGTTTGACGGCGCTGTTAATCCTGATTGCCGGAAGGCCGACAAGAAATTTTAAAGAGGCCTGGCCGGTGCTGATCGCTGATCGGCATAAACACGACAGCCCCAATAGCGCCTGGCCGGAAGCTGCAGCAGCCGGAGTTTTAAATGTCAGGTTGGGGGGGGAGTCTGTCTATAACGGCGTGATCAGGTCGCGTCCGGTGATTAACGCGAAAGGCCGAGACGCCAAAGCGGAGGATATTGCCGCCGGGATTCGGTTATTCCAGAAAGCTTCAGTGCTGGCTTTAATTATATTATTAAGTGTTGCTTGGTTTATGGTCTTGCTGGAGGTTAGTAAAATATGAAAAATTTAATGCGCGCGCTCTCTTTTCTTACGGTCATCCCGCTGCCTTTTGTACGTTTTGAGCAGGATGGCAGAGATCTTAGCGCCGCCGCTGTTGCTTTCCCTCTGGCCGGTGCAATCATCGGTCTGGTCCAAGCTGTTTTGGCCTGGCTGCTGCTTTTGGCTCTTCCTTCCGGACCCACAGCAGTGCTGCTTTTGGCAGTTGGATTTTTATTGACCCGCGGCTTGCATTTGGATGGTCTGGCTGATACGGCCGATGGGTTGATTGGGGTTACCGATCGGGCGAAATCACTCAAGGCCATGGCTGACAGCGCCATCGGCGTTATGGGCGCTGCAGTTGTCATTTTTGTTTTGCTGCTTAAGTTTTCCCTGTTACGCGAAACCGGTGAAGCAGCTCAGATCCTGATTTTAGTTGCTGTATTTTTTATGCCCCTGGCCGGTCGCTGGGCCATTGTTTTTGCCGGAGCTTTTTACAAACCGGCTCTCGACCGGGGGCTGGGCGATATGTTTCTGCGCAGTCTCAGGTGGCCTCACTTGTTGAAAGCATCATTCTTTGCCATCTTATTACTCACGGTGATCTTTATTTTTTTGCCGCCGCTGATTATCCCGGTATTAACCGGGGTGGCAGCCGCGCTTTTAGGTGGATTTATTCTCGCCGCTTATACCAACCGGCGTCTCGGAGGTCTGACCGGGGATATCCTTGGCGCTGCAAGCGAGTTGGGCGAACTTATATTTTTATTAGTATTTTACCTCTTTATCAGGCATGGTCAGCTTCAGGATGCATTCATTAAGGTGGTGAACTCTCTTGCAACCTTCCTATAAAGACGAAACCGGCGGCCATGGTGGCGACCTGGCAGCTGCCTTGCAGCGCTGGGACCCGGCGGCAGGAGAGTTTATTGATTTTAGCAGCAATATCAACCCCCTCGGCCCACCGGATGGGTTAATTGACCATCTGGCGGCCGCTCTTCCGGAAGTGGTTTCTTATCCCATGCCCCAGGCCCGGGAGCTGCGCCGTAAAATGGCGGTTTTTCTCAATCTGCAGGAAGAATCGCTCCTGCTGGGAAACGGGGCTAACGAATTGATTCACTTTATAACACTCTGGCTTCGGCCGCGGCGAGTACTTGTGCCGGCACCTGCTTTTTCAGAATATGAGCGGGCGGCGAAACTCGCCGGTTCCCTGGTTGATTATTTCCCGCTTCCTCCGGCAGAGGAACTGGATGGTTCCAGGCTAGTCGAACAAATCAGCCAGGGCGACCTGCTGGTCTTCTGTAACCCGAACAATCCGACCGGAAAACTATTCGCCCGGAAAGATTTGCTGCTTCTGGCCGAGGCGGCCGGGGAGCGTGGCGCTTCAATGTTGCTCGATGAAAGTTTTATCCCCCTTACTGGCCGCAGCGATGAGAGTTTGCGCGATCTGCAGCTTGAGAACCTCTGGGTAGTCATTTCACTCACTAAACTATGGGGATTGCCCGGCTTAAGGCTTGGCTGCCTGGTTGGGCCAGGTCATCAAATTTCTGAGATCAGCCGCTGGGGTGATCCCTGGCGGGTTAATTTTCTTGCTCAAAAGGCAGGCCTCTTTTGCCTTGATCAGCAGGGCTATATCGATAAAACTCTCAACCTGATCAGTACAGAACGGGATTATCTGACTGCCGGCCTGGAACAGACAGGGGCCTTTAAAGTGTTTGAGGGAGCAGCAAACTTTTTATTACTAAAAGGCCTAAACCCTGCATTCAAGGTTGACCGGTTTCAGGCTGACCTGGCCCGTCAGGGATTCCTTGTCAGACGGGCTGATAATTTTCCGGGACTTGATCATCGCTATTTCAGGATTGCCGTGCGCAGAAGACCGGAAAACGAACGATTAATGGCTGAAATCAACAGTTGGCTTGCGAACTTTTTATTAAGCATGAACGATTCTGTAGAGCGGGGTGAAGAGCGTTGAAAGGTCGTCTGATGCTGCAGGGGACCGCTTCTTCGGTCGGAAAAAGCTTACTCTGCGCCGCTCTTTGCCGGATTCTCAGGCAGGATGGTTACAGTGTGGCCCCGTTTAAAGCCCAGAATATGGCTCTAAATTCTTTCGTTACTTTCGATGGTCTGGAAATGGGCAGGGCCCAGGTTATGCAGGCCGAAGCAGCCGGTCTTGATCCGCTGGTAGAGATGAACCCGGTGCTTTTAAAACCAACGTCGGACCAGGGGTCTCAGGTTGTAGTCATGGGCCGTCCGGTAGGCAATATGAGCGCTATGGATTACCTGAAATGGAAGGAAACCCTCCTGCCGGTAATCGACGAAGCGTACAGCCGGTTGGAAAGCGAGTTCGAAATAATCGTGATCGAGGGCGCAGGCAGTCCGGCGGAAATAAATTTAAAAGAACACGACCTGGTGAATATGGGCCTGGCCCGCCGACTGAAAGCTCCGGTGCTGTTGGTCGGTGATATTGACAAGGGAGGAGTTTTCGCTTCGCTATACGGCACAGTCGAGCTGCTTGATGCAGAAGAACGGGAGCTGCTTAAAGGTACTATTATCAATAAATTCCGCGGCGATCTGAAAGTCCTTGAACCGGGGTTGCGGCAGCTTGAAGCGCTGATTTCCCTGCCGGTAATCGGAGTTGTGCCAATGCTTAACCTTAAACTTGACGACGAGGACAGTGTTACGGAGCGGTTTCACAGAAAAACGGATACTGGCGAGCTTTCAGTCAAGGTCGTTCTCCTGCCGCGGATTTCAAATTTTACTGATTTCAACCCCTTTGAACTTTTTGAGGATGTGAACCTGGAGTACATTCGCGATGTATCAGAGCTTGGCAATCCGGATCTGTTAATCCTGCCGGGCTCCAAAAACACGATTGAAGATCTATCCTATCTGCGTGATCATGGATGGGAAGAGTCTCTGCGTAAGTATGTCGCCGGCGGGGGATTGTTGATTGGAATCTGCGGTGGTTTTCAGATGCTGGGGCAGCGCATTTTCGATCCCGAAGGGGTGGAAAGCACATTGCCGGAAGTAGAAGGATTCGGCTTTCTGGATCTGACAACCGTTATGGAAAAGGAAAAATATACCAAACAAGTGGAGGCTGCCTGGCGCTATCATGACCAGAACTATTTTTCACTTCATGATCAGGAAGAGCTGATCAGCGGCTATGAAATTCATATGGGCAGAACGGAATACGGCTCTGAAAAACAACCGCTGTTTATCAGATCAACCGGACAGTTTGACGGGGCGATCAATCCTGCCGGCACGGTTTTCGGCACTTACCTGCATGGGATTTTTGATAACCTGAACTGGACCGGCACCCTGCTGAAAGCAATCAGGCGCAAGCGGAATCTGGTTGTAAAAGACTACAATCTGCCGGCGACCTATCGTTGTTACAAAGAGCAGGAATATGATGCCCTGGCCGACCGGGTCCGCGAACATTTAGATCTGAAAAGGATCTTCAGCATAATCAGCGATTGCAGCGCAAATAGATAAACTTAAATCAATTTGTTGGAAGGAGTACGAAATAATGAACGAAGAAAAGAACCTGGAAATAAGATTGCAGGACAAGGTCAAAGCTGTTAGGCCGCTTGACAAATCAGCAATGGAAAATGCCCGGGCCCGGGTTGATCTATTAACCAAACCGCTTGGCAGTCTGGGTCGGATGGAAGATCTGGCTGTGCAACTGGCCGGTATTTACGGCGAGCTGTTCCCGGTCGCGACCAGTAAACGAGTGGTTGTGATGGCTGCCGATCACGGTATTACCGAGGAGGGAATCAGCGCTTATCCTTCTGAAGTGACAGCACAGATGGTCGCCAATTTTACCGCCGGCGGGGCGGCGATTAATGTCCTGGGCCGCCAGGGAGATGTAGAAGTTGAGGTTGTTGACGTTGGGGTCAAGTTAGACACCAACCTGCCCGGGGTCAAAAAAGCGCGGATAAAGAACGGAACAGATAATTTCCGCCGCCAGGCAGCGATGAGCCGCCAGGAGGCTTTGCAGGCGCTTCTGACCGGGATTACAGCTGCAGAGGAAGCGGCGACAGCCGGGATCAGGGTGTTGGCTACTGGTGAGATGGGGATCGGCAACACAACAGCCAGCAGTGCGGTTATGGCGGCGCTTACCGGATACGATGTTTCATTGGTGGTAGGGCGCGGTACCGGTCTTGATGATCAAAAACTGCGTCACAAACAGCAGGTTGTCGAGGAAGCCCTTAAGATGCATGAGTTAAATAACGGCGATCATGATCCGATCACTGTGCTGCAGAAAGTTGGCGGCCTGGAAATCGGGGCGCTGGCAGGCTTGATCATCGGGTCAGCGGTAAAGCGAATCCCGGTGGTGATCGATGGTTTTATATCGAGCACTGCAGCGCTTGTTGCAGTAAAAATATGCCCGGAAGCTTACAACTACCTGATTCCGTCACACCTTTCAGCCGAATCGGGGCACGCTTTACTCATGGATTACTTGAATCTGAAACCTTATATCAACATGGGCATGCGCTTGGGTGAAGGGACGGGAGCGGTTTTAGCCATGCATTTGGTTGAAGCGGCAGCCAGGGTTACCAGGGAAATGGCAACATTCGAGGATGCCGGGGTGAGCAACAAGGAAGAGGAGCCTTCGCCGATTAAACTGCAGGGGGAGAATTAAAAGTGGAAATCTACCTGGTTCGTCATGGCGAGACAGAATCAAACAAGGA
>CAYTER010000041.1:3630-21046 GCA_964436815.1 uncultured Syntrophomonadaceae bacterium | reverse complement strand
CAGGACGTATTTTCTTTCAAGTTCTCCGGTTGTCGACATTTCGATTCCTCCATAGAGTTTGATTATAAAAAATCGCTTAAAAATCAGCTTATATTTAGACGTTCCAAAGTCTCGGGTAAAGGAATACCCTCAACACTCCAGCCTCTTAAATTATAATATTCGAAGAGCATTTTGCCCAGATGAGGCAGGCTGCCGGCTGCCGCGCCTTCGCCGCGATCATGAACAAGCAGGCGGGGGGGTAAGGTATCGTCTTTACGGCTGATGCCTAAACCGACATTGATCTTGCGTTTTAAGTTAAAGAGACGCTCACCGGCCGTAAACAGTTCTTTCTCATCAAAATCCCAACCGGTAGTTTTGGCGACCCACTCGGCGATAATAGCCGGAGTTACATGGCCCCTGATCAGAAACTTGCAGAGACCGAGGGCATTAAAGGTAATCATGTACTCCTGCATTGTTTTGGCCAGCAGTGGTTTGTCCTCGCTGCTGTGGGGATCGTAATCGTCTTTCATGCCGACCAGGGAGCCGGGAAATGCCCGGTTTTCATTGAAGTAGGTAAGCCCTTCAAGGTGGCAGGCACCCCGGTTGCCGGTGGCGTAGACAACAGCCATGCTGGTGAAGGCACGGGGGTCGTGGTAAGCCACTTCAAGCCCCTTGCTGTGGACGGCAAACTCACCGGCCAGTGGGCCGAAATGCTCTGCCGCCCTCTTCACGCCGAGAGAGAGATACTCGCCAATCCCTTCGCGTTCTGCAATTAGTTTGATCAGCCTCAGGATTGCCTCGCCGCTACCCCACTCGGGTTTGAGATCACCCAGCAGATTAACCGGGATCAGGCCGTGTTCGTAGAGATCCATGGCAAAAGCGACCACCGAAGAGCAGCTCATGGTATCAAGCCCGAGACGGTTACAGAGATCGTTGGCAGCAATGACATAGCCCGGGTCATCATTTAAGCACATCGCCCCGAAACCGGCAATCGTTTCATATTCAGGCCCGTGAGAGATCGAGTCTTTATGCGGCCCTAACGGAACTTTCATCTCTTTTCCACAGCGAATCGGACAGGCAAAGCAGGCATAGTGTTTGACAAAAAACTCCTCCGCCATAGCCTGGCCGGAAACCCTGGCCGCTTCTTCAGTCCAACTGCCAAGAGTCCAATTCTTAATCGGCAGGTCGCCTAATTTTTCAACCACGGGAACACCGCCGGCGGTGCCGAAATCGGTTAGTCCTTTAGCTTTTTCACGGATTGTGGGCATCGCTTTTTTACGCGACTCCGTAAGACCCTGCTGATCAAAAAGCGCCGGCAGGGTATCGCTCTTTTCCACAGCTAGCGCTTTTAAATTTTTCGAACCCATCACCGCACCCATGCCGCACCGTCCGGCCGCCCGGGCATCGGGGCCGTCAATCATGATTGAAGCGATTAGCGCTCCCTTTTCACCGGCCGGCCCGATAGCCGCCATCTTAACTTTCTCGCCATGCGCAGCCTGGAGTTTTTCGAGCGTTTCAAAAACATCGCTACCCCAAAGTTCATCTGCATTCTTAATCTCAACTTTTCCGCCCTCGAAGTAAAGGTAAACCGGTTTTGCCGCTTTTCCGGTGATAATCAGTCCGTCATATCCGGTAGTCTTAAAGGCAGCCGGCCAGTAACCGCCGACAACCGCTTCGGCCCAGATACCGGTAGCCGGCGATTTACCGCAAAAAGCGGCTTTGCAGGCGGTTGGAATATTATAGCCCGTCAAAATGCCGGTAATAATGATCAGCGGCGCTTCTTCCGCCAAAGGCTCAAATCTGCCATACCCCCGCTGATCGTAAAGCCTGGCTGCTAGACCGCTGCCGCCAAGAAACAGGCGGTAATCCTCCTCAGGAATTGATGTCTCTTTCTGCTCGCCTGTCGATAGATTTATCTCCAGGATTTTGCCATAAAAACCGTGCATTAACATATCTCCTTTCACACCGCTATAAATTCTTTAATTTTTTTAATAAAAATCGGCGCATACCGTACAATATTAATATTAGCACAAATACAGTACCAAAAGCCAAGAACATACCTCTAAGACTTTCCATCAGAGTTGGCTTGACCACTAATACCAAGCCCAATACTAGCATCAGGCTTCCGGCTATAAGTTTAAGCAACCTTCCGGATTCTTCAGTTATTTTTACGGAACGCATTTTAATCAACGCCAGTAAAAAAATCAAAAATTCATCAGCAAAATAGATAACCAGATAGAGCGCAAATAAAAAGATGTAATCAGTAGTTGACAAATCAAGTCCGGCTATGATACCGGTCCAGATAAAGGGAAAACCTGCAGTACAGGGTAGCTCTACCAGGGCTATGCCCAAAGCCATTAAAGCCGTTGCTGCAACCATTGGAAATACTGAGTCCGAATATAAAACTTTCCTGACCTGACTGTAATATTTAGACTTGTAGCTGTCAGGAATACTCATTGAAGGGCCTTCCTTAAAGGCAAAGTAATCCTTAATGCCCAGTATCCCGAGGATAATAACAATAACCGCCACCAGGTTACGGATCCAGAAAAGCTGCGAAGCGATCAGCATGATATTTAACGCTCCAAGCATGAACAAACCGTAAACAAGCGATGTGACAATTAGAAATGTCAATCCCACAATCATAATTCGTTTTCGCGAAGCAGAATGAACGATAATCGCCAGTAAAAATGTAAGCACGAAAAACGAGCATGGATTGAATCCATCCAAAAAAGCAATGACTACTGTCGTTAACAGGATTGGGGAGGAAAGCAGATTAATCTCCCCGGCAAATGGGACACGGATTAGAGTTTGCGACTGTTCTGCAATCCCACCATCGATAGTACGCTCGATCGCCGAGGCAACATCTTCCAGAATTGCTGCTGAATCCCCAATCCAGTATTGTCCGTTAAAAATAAAGATCGGAAAAATAATCATATCAATGCCGAGTTCAGCTCTGACCTGGTTAAAAAACTCCAGGTTTTCTGAGCTATAAACAACTTCATATACTTCAATGGATACAGGATATTCCTGAAACCTGATCAAATTCTCATCAGGCTCAGTACACAAGGGGCAAAAAGCCCAAAAATAATATAGGACCTGATCTTCAAGGATACTTTCGGATTCCACTGAATCGGCATAGACTAGATTATTAAAGTTACCTGTCACGATTACTATTACTAGTAGGATAAATAAGGCGATAATTAGTATATTCTTAACTGACGGCAAAAGCTCGTTCTCCTTTAACTGATTCCGAGGTAAACCTTCTTCATATCCTCATTATTTAATAGCTCACTGCTTGGTCCGGCAAGCGAAATACGGCCATTTTCAAGAACAAAGCCTCTGCTGGCAATCTCAAGGCTTTTTTGCACATTTTGTTCAACCAGCAGAATTGTAATACCTTGTTTGTGCAATGTATCAATTGCCTCGTAAACAAGGTTTACTATGGTTGGCTGAAGGCCAAGAGAAGGTTCGTCAATCATCAAAAATTTTGGCGCCGACATCAATGCCCGTCCGATGACCAACATCTGCTGTTCTCCCCCGCTAAAAGTCCCCGCCATCTGGCCCTGTCTTTCTTTTAACCTCGGAAACAGCTCAAATACCCGGTCAAGGTTTTGCTTAACTTTACTATGATCGCTCTCAATATAAGCGCCAAGCTCCAGGTTTTCTTTTACGGTCATATAGGGGAAAACCCTTCTACCCTCGGGAATGTAGGCAAGCCCTTTGGCAACTACTTTGTGGGCTGGCACTCCAACGAGCGATTCTCCTTTAAATATAATATCACCGGAAATTACTTTTATTACCCCGGAAATGGTCTTCAGGATCGTGCTTTTTCCAGCCCCGTTGGATCCAACTAAAGCTACAAGTTCGCCTTCTTCAACAGTGAACGAAACATCCCAGATAACCTGGACGCCTTTATAACCTACGGCTAATTTATTAACTTCCAACATTTGCTTTTTCCTCCTTCCCGAGGTAAGCATTGATCACTCGTTCATTTTCAGAGATCTCTTTTGGCGTGCCTTCAGCAATAATCTGCCCGGTATCGAGGACGATAATTTTCTTACAGAGGCTCATAATAACCCTCATCACGTGTTCAATGATAACCAGGGTAATACCCATTTCTTCATTTACCTTTCTTAAGACCTGAAGGCATTTTTCAATTTCGGTCAGGTTGAGACCGGCCATCAGCTCATCCAGAAGTAGCATTTTGGGATTTGTGGCGAGGGCTGTTGCCAGGCCCAGCTGCTTTTGACGCGCTGATGTAAGACTGCCGGCGATCTTTTTGTGATCATGTTCAAAACCGGTTAATTCCAGCAGATGCTCAATTTCAAAGGGTTGATAAGAACATTTGGAAAAGCAGGATTTGCCGGCAACAGCGCCCATTACAACATGCTCATAAACAGTTAACTCTCTGAAAACCTTAACCACCTGAAAAGTACGGGCAATCCCTTTTTTGCAAATCAGCGAGGGCTTCAGCTTATCAATCCGTTCCCCCTCGAAAATAATGGTGCCGGCAGTGGGCTGGTGTTCTCCGGCGATCATCCCAAAAGTAGTGGTTTTGCCCGCACCGTTAGGCCCAATTATTCCGGTAATGCTGCCTTTTTCTACTGAAAAATTGATATTATTTACCGCAGTTAAACCACCAAACTGTTTTTTTAGACCATTTACTTCGAGTATATTTTCCATTACTGTGACCTCCTGAAACGAATTCTCTTGGCCATCCCCATCAAACCTTTGGGTTCAAAAACTAAAATTGCTATCAGCGCGGCAGCCCAGATAATATATCTAAGCTCCGGAGCGTAACGGAAGAGTTCAAGAACAAAGGTAACCACGGCAGCACCGAGAACAGGGCCAATCAGGGTGCCAGCCCCACCGACAAGGGTCATGATCACCACCATTTCTGAAGTGAACCAGGCAAACTGTGACGGGTGAAGCAGGAGGAAAAAGTGGGCAAAAAGCGATCCGGCAAGCGCTGCCAGGGCCCCACTGATACTGAAAGAAAGAACCTTGTAAAATGAAGTATTTACACCCAGTGATTCCGCCAGGTCCTGATCTTCACGGATTGCCACAAACCGTTTGCCAATTTCGGTTTTATAGATCAGGTAGTACAAGAACAGAACCACCAAGATGGTAAATATTAACACAAAATAAAAATATACATTCATCGAGGAAAAATCTATCGGTCCAATGTTAGGAGGAGGTTGTATGCCTCTCAAGCCCATCGGGCCTCCTGTCAGTTGGTTAGTATTCAGAAACACCAGGTAAACAAAATGAGCGAGAAAAAATGTTGTAACTGCAAAGTAAGAACCCCTTAATCTTAATGCAGGAGCTCCGACTAATACCGCAACAATAAAGCCGACAATAATTGTAATCACAAATGCCAGCCAGAAATTTAAACCGGCCATCAAGGTCAGCAGCGCTGATGTATAGGCACCCAGACCAAAAAATGCGCCCTGTGAAAATGACAGCTGACCGGTATAGCCAAAAATAAGGTCATAACTGGCTGTAAGCATCGCATATAATAAAGCCAGGGTAGCAACATAAATGACATAGCGGGAAAATAGCACCGGCACGAAACTTACTGCTACAACTACAACCAGTGCTGCTATCCACATCCGGTAATTAATTTTATTTGCCAAGGTGGTGTTACTTTTCGCCAGTTCCATAATTTCACCTCTCACATAACAATGTCAAACTGCTCAACACTTATACCAACTTACTGGTTAAGCCAGAAATTATTCTTTACGCGAGCCAAACAAGCCTTGTGGTCTGAAAATAAGAACAATCAGAAGAATAATAAAAGCATAGCCATGTTGATATGAAGCAGAGATATAACCTGCTCCCAAACTTTCAAGGACCCCAAGCCCCATACCGGCAATCAGTGTGCCACCGAGGCTTCCTTTACCGCCGAGGATAACTACGACCAGTGCTTTTAATAAGGGCAACTCACCCATCATCGGATAGACAGCAAACACAGGCGCAATCAGGGTTGCCGCGATTCCTGATAGAGCTCCTCCCATGGCGAAAATAATTGAAAAAACCTTGTTTATATCTATTCCCATCCAGGGTGCAACTTCAATATCCTGGGTTGCAGCCCTGATTGCCTTTCCGGTTTTTGTTTTTTTCAAGAACAAATTGATGACTACAAAAAGGATAATTACAACTACAATAATCATCAATCTCTGGTAAGAAACACCTACTCCAAATATGTCTACTACGCCTTTGATGTAATGCTCAAGATTCAAGGATTTTGCAGTCCAAAGATAAATAGCCAGGTTGGCCAACAGGAAAAACAGGGCTATCGCGCATAGCAGCTGAATGTGATCTGTTCTGCCCCGCCAGCGCCGGTAGAGCAATTTTTCGAAACTGTAAGCCATAACAGCGCCAACCAGAGCGGCAATGAGCATGGCGATATACCAGGGTATACTTAGTGAAGTAATGCAAAAATATACTACATAGGCTGCAATCACATATATACCACCCTGGCTGAAATCTGGAATATCAGTGATACTCCAGATCAGATTCAAGCCTAAGGCGATCAGGGCATAAATTGAGCCTAAAACCAGCCCGTTAATTATATATATTTCCAAACTGAACTCTCCTTTCTGTAACATAGTGGGTAAGTTCTCGTTAAATTTGATTTCAGGCTGTATTAACAAGGAAGAACAAACGCAGGTACAAATAGCGCAAAACCTGCGTTTGCTCTTCAATGTATCTGTTGCTTAATCCAATATCAGAAATATGCATATATGTTTTTACTTACATTGGCAGACGATCCGATTAATTAACCAGAACCATCTCTCCATTTTCCCACTTGATCAGATAAGGCACATAGAATCCCTGGTTCTGGTAACCATCGAAATCTTTGAATTCTGTAAAGCCGGCTAGTGTTTCATAAGTTCCTGCCTTCAGAGCATCCCTGATGTCTTTAGGGTCAAGCGACTGGGCTCTCGTGATCGCATCAGCTAAAACATATACCCCATCATAGGCAAAGATGATCGCGTAATGTAACGGGGCATTATACCTTGCTAGAACGGCCGCTTCCAAATCGGCAGGCGCTTCCCCGTAAAGGGCAATAGCGTAGGTCCCTTCGAGAACCTCAGCTCCGGCCAGATCCAGCATTTCGTACGATGCCATTTCTTCAGCCCCGTAGAAAGCAACATCCGGGATCAGTCCCATTTCATAGGCCTGCTCTAATAGCAGCGCACCTTCAGTCGATGTGCCAACATAACCAACCATGTCTGGTTGAAGCTGCCTGATCTTGCTCAGCAGGATGGTATAGTCTGTTGTGCCTCGTTCAAAATACTCCTCGGCCACAGTCTCTACACCAAACTCGATTAAACCTTCCTGGTGAGATTCAACCCAGGAACGGCCATAATCATCGTTCACTGCAACGAAAGCAATAGTAGCCGGTTGGATAGCATCAAAGATTGGTCCGGCAGCCAGAGGGCTCATCAAGGCCATGTCAGGTCTCATCCTGAAAAAGTATGGATGTCCTGGCTTGGTAACGGCTTCCGCTGCGCATTCAATCGTAATGCCCGGCACTTCATATGAATCAGCCAAAGGAGCAATAGCCATGCAGCACGAACTGCAGTGGTCGCCAAGAAATGCCACTACTCCATCTTCCAGAATCATCTTATGGACCGAAGCAACCGACTGGGTAGGTTCACAAACACTGTCATAACGAACGATTTCAAATGTATAAACCTCACCATCAATGACAATACCCTGGGCGTTTACTTCGTCTACAGCAATTTCAACGCCCCTCAAACCATTAGTGCCAAACTCAGCAGCCGGTCCGGTGAAAGGTGCAACATAACCGATCTTAATAACATTATCCCCGGTAACTGGTTCCGGTTCAGCACCATCATCCGGCGCTCCGCTATCTGTCTGGCAGCCAATCACCATGAACAGCGACATCAGCAGAACAAGACTTAAAAGCAATATTTTTGAGATCCTCAAATGAAATAATCCTCCTTCTGATTCGAAATTAACCCGCCTTTAACAGTTGAAAACAGAAACCTTTAATAATCGTTAATTATAGCCAATACCACCCCCAAAAATTGATTTTTAAAACTAAAGAGCGTTATTGTCTACTTTTTGCAGGATAAGTAGATATGATGTACTTAAACAAGCATTATTCATGCCATAATTGCACAATTCCTGCAATACTAAATATTTTATTTTTTGATTCCTTGTATCACCTTGTGTTAGCTTTATAAAAAGGGATAATAATAATGGGAAAATATAGCCGGGGAAATCAAGTGAATTTTTGCACAATTCACTTAAGGCATATTTGAATTATGTTGAGTCTTTTTTGACTTTTTAGTGTTAGGATATGGCAGAGAGGGGTAGCCCTGATGAGCTTCCCCTCTCGTTTAATTTCTATATTACCGTTGACGCTTACACTTTAACCAATCAGCCTAATAATCTTATTAACCCCTTCGCCGGCGTTTTCCGCGTAGGCGTCGGCGCCGATCTTCTCCGCCCAGCGCACCGTAACCGGGGCGCCGCCGACGATGGTCTTGTACTTGCCTTTGAGCCCCTCTTTGACCAGGGTCTCTTCGAGCTCTTTTTGCTTGACCATGGTGGTGGTTAGAAGAGCGCTGGTCCCGATCACATTGGCGCCGAACTCTTCGGCTTTGGCGATGATGTCCAAGGTCGGCACATCACGGCCAAGGTCGAGCACATCAAAGCCGTTGGCCACCAGTAAGGAGACGACGATCGCTTTGCCGATATCGTGAATATCACCTTCCACCGTGGCGATCAAGACCTT
The DNA here is from genome assembly GCA_964436815.1 of uncultured Syntrophomonadaceae bacterium. GTDB lineage: Bacteria > Bacillota > Dethiobacteria > DTU022 > DTU022 > UBA993. Next base: position 12,294 of record CAYTER010000041.1, on the reverse strand, counting down.
GCCCTTGTTCTTGCCGGCGTCCCCGGTAATGGCCGCGTTTAAGATTTCCGTTGATTTCTTGACCGCTTCGGCGGCCTGGATCAGCTCGGGCAAAAAGAGCTCCCCGCATTCAAAGAGGTCGCCGACCTGCTTGATGCCGGCCACGTAGCCTTCGTTGATTACCTGCAAGGGGTCCATCTTCTCTTCCAAGGCCTGGCGGGCTAAAGCTTCGGCCCCGGCTTCGTCTCCGCCGGTCACTGATGCGATCACTTTTGCAATAAAGTCCTGGTTGCTCATTTATGGTTTAACCTCCTAGTGCCAGCCGGTTTTCTTTAAAAACCGGTTCACGGAATTGATTTCCAGGTCTAAGAGCTTGGCGATCCGGAACTTGGCTTCGATCCCGCGGGCCTGTTCGCCCATCCCGCCGTAGACGATCGCTAGGTCTAAGTCCTGGCGGACTTCGTTCATCACTACTTCGTCGGCTAAGTCCGCTACTGCTACTTTCAGTTTGCCGGCCACGTATTCTTTGGCTTCATTTAAGCGCATCTTCTTCGACATTTGCATCCGGGCTACCAGATCTCCGGCAGTCCTGATTCCGCCCATGCCTGAAGCATGCATATGAGTCAAAGCCATCCCGGCAGGGTCGCCGTAGCCTACCTATAAGCCGTCGAGTTTGCCGACTTCGGCCATGGCGGTGGAGGCCCGCGAGACGCAGTCGATCGGCGGGGTCATCACCAGCGGCACCGCGCCGACACCCATGCCGACGTTGGCGTGAACGGGGATGTTCGCCGCTTCCACGCAGGCTTTGCAGAAGGTAACCGCGCGCCCTAGGTTCCAGGGGAAGGTGCGGCTGCTGTTGGTGTTGACCACGGCGCCGAAGATGCTGGCTCCGGCTTTCTCGGCCAGTTTGACCTGCTGGTGGGGATAGAGGCCGGCCAGACGGACGCCATCATATTCGAGCTGGCCGTGGAAGCCAAGGACAAATTCGCCGGCCATGCCGATCTCGATGGCCATCTCGGGGTACTTGGCCCTTAGTTGTTCGCAGGCTAAAAGGGTAGCCTGGAATTCAGCGTCGCCGGCGGCGGCGGTGGTGTCAAAGTCGATGCCGTCGGCGCCGGCTTCATAGACCCCGCTGGCCACGAAGACCATGTCTTTTACGGCATACTCGACCGCTTCTTCCTGGGCGGCTCTCGCTTCGGCGATTTTTCCGGCCGGTAAAAGTTCTGCGGCGTTCGGGCAGGGGCCGTCAGGCTGGGTGTAGAGCGGCAAGTTGGGCATCGCTCCATAGAAGAGCGGCGCGGTGGTCACCAAAGAGGTCTCGGCCACGGCGTATTGTTCTTCAGGGACGATCATTTTGATCGGTTTAAAGCTGTAGTGGACGTAGGCTAATTCCAAGGTGTCGGCGGCAAAGGCTCTTTCGTAGATCTGCATGATCTGGGGCATGCCGATCGGGATGCCTAAGCGGGTAATTTTAAGGGTGCCTGAGTCGTAGCTTAAGATCAGTTCGTTGCCGTGCCGCACGCTGACAAATTTCTGCGGCCGGCAGCAGATGTCCACCAGGTAGTCAATTTCGTCGGCGCTAAGCGGCTCAATCTTGCCGCGCTTGACGGCGTCCTGCAAACCTTCTTCGATGTCGGCCTTGATTTCTGCTTCGCTCATGGTGACAAAGGAGCCGTCGCCCATTCTGGTAAGAATCAATATAAACACCTCGCTTATCATCTTTGATAATTAATAAAATCTGAATTTCACCAATGTAATGGCAGAATAACTATATAGCAATTTTATTGCCATCTACCATCGAATAGAAATTACCCTATTTCAGTTAAGCGCTTGGAATGATGATATTTTTTAAACTTTAGCAGGATAAAATGATTGCAGATTTATTGTTGATCGGCGGTCATAAAAACCCAGATACCGAGTCATTAATGACTTAAAGCGTCAAATTACGTTTAAATTATCATTATTCATTATGATCATCGAGATATTTACGGATTTTCCTGATAGCGCTGCTCTGGCTGATTCCCAAAGATCTGGCAACCTTGTATGAACTGCCCAGCTTTTTGTAACTGTTTATCACAAGCTCCCGTTCAACAGATTCGAGAGCAGCTGCAAGTTTTGAATTATCAAGTGGGAAAATAAACTCTTTACTGTACTGGGTAATATGAGAAGGCAGATGTTCCCTCTTGATTTCACTGGTCGTAACAGTAACCGTTAATAGCTCTGTCAGATGCTTTAGCTCCCTGACATTTCCCGGCCAGTTATAATTAGCCAGAGCGCTTAATGCATCAGGGGTTATTTTAATCTGGCGGTTGTGTTTTTCTGAAAACAACTCTAAATAATGATTGAGTAAGGCTGGGATATCCATTCTTCGTTCTCTTAAGGGAGGGATTTCTATTGAAAGCACACAAAGCCTGTAATAAAGATCCTCACGAAAAGCCCCTTCGCCAATCATTTTTTTCAAGTCGCGGTTTGTTGAAGCAATGATCCGGACGTTAACCTCTTCAACAGCGCTGGAACCAATCGGGGTAAATTTCTGTTCTTCGATCACCTGCAGGAGTTTGGGCTGCAAAGAAAGCGGCACCTCTCCGATTTCATCCAAAAAAATCGTGCCCCTGTCGGCAAGTGAAAACTGCCCAATTTTACCCTTTGGGCTTGCACCGGTAAAGGCGCCGGACTTGTAGCCAAAAAGTTCAGATTCAATTAATTCCTGGGGCAATGCCGCACAGTTAATTTTTAAAAATTGCTTGTCCCGCCTGCTGCTTAAGTCATGAACCTGTCTGGCAAAAAGATCCTTGCCGGTACCGGTCTCTCCCTGAAGCAAAACAACGCTGTCTGTCCGGGCAATACGTCTGGACATCTGTAGCAGGTTTGTAATCGGTGAATCCCCGGCAAATATTAGTTGATTATTCTCTGCTTCAATATTTTTTGTTCTTTGTGAACCAGCCTGTTTGTTTTGCACTTTCTGCTTTATATCATGATAGCTTTTTTTCATGTCCTCTAACGCAGTAACATCCCTGGAATTACAAATTACCATCTCTATCTCATTCTTATTATTAAAAATCGGGGTGGCTGTAAGCATAAGTTTTTTGCCAATCCCGGTTTCCTGATCGATGGTAATCTTTTTCTTCTCGCGTAAAACCATCGGGGTTACTGCCGGGTAATAGATGCCTCTTTCCTCGAGCTCCCAAACACTTCTGCCAATCATTTCCGATACCGGTATACCATAGTGACTTTCACTTACCGGATTGGCGAATGTAATGATCCCTTTGCCATCTGTAATAAAAACTTCATCACAGGAACCATTTATGATCGTTTCATAAAAACTGATCTTCTTTTTCAGTTCCTTTATGGTTTCTTTTAACTCAGATTCATTAAGACTGGCAGAACTCTGCAGTTCTTTTGTTTCCATCAGACTGCCCCCATAAACTGCTGATCATGAACGGTCAAAACAATTAAAGTTGCATTGGAAATAATTATTTACCCACCACAAATATAGGGAACTACCGTGACGATGTCCCCTTCACTCACTGGATCGGTGAGGGAAGCGCTTCTGCCGTTGACAATAAACTCGGCGGTTAACAGTCCCCGATCATCAACCAGGCTGTAACCGAAAAGGTCCCGATGATTGGTGCTGAGGTAGTCGGCCAGCTGCTCAAGATTTGGCCGCTCTGCATCCAAATCTATGGGATACTCACCCTGTTCGCCTTTTTTGCGGTACGGCGGCATTAATTTAATAATAATTTTCATAATCAATAATTTCGCTTTTCTGCCGGTGAACCCTTCTAACCAGCGAAAATAAGAGTTTGTATTTAAGTTTTGATCCTGCTAAACTGGAAAGCGGATTCAGCTAACTTTTTTAGTTCATTGTAGAAAAGGATTAAAGATGTTCTTTATATTTAGCGCCTATTTTTTGTCAATCATGAACCTGAATGCCATAAAGATCCTGCTGCCGGAAATAATGATCGACTTGGGGATTGAATTAAACTGGCTGACCTGGGTGGTAAACTCCTACACTCTGCCGGTAGCCGCCCTGATCCCAATCGCCGGAAGAATCGGCGATATCTACGGACCGCGGCGCTACTTTCTGGCCGGGATTTTCATGCTGGGATTGGGATCGCTGATCTGCGGTCTGTCATATTCTTTCGGCTTGCTGGTTACTGGCCGGGTGGTTCAAGCCCTGGGTGCAGCGCTGTTAGTCCCTAATTCTTTATCAATTTTGCTCTCAAAAGTGGAAGACGATCAGCGGGGCAAAGTGCTTGGAACATGGGCTGGTATCGGCGCTTCAGGGGCGATAGTGGGGCCGGTGGTTTCCGGCTTCCTGGCCGATCTCTTTTCCTGGCGGGGGGCTTTTTTTGCCGTTGCCGCACTGGCCTTAGCCTTCGCCCTGGCGGCTTGGCGGAACATGGTTGTCCGCAAAGAACTGGGTACCTGGATCAAAAAAGCGAAACGCAGTTTTGATATTACCGGAGCCCTGACCCTGATGAGCGCCACGACCATCCTGCTCTTGGGTATTACGCTGTTTCCGGATTTAGGCTGGCACAATAGATTGATCCAATTAAGTTTACTGGTCTTTATTCTTTTAGCTTATCTGTTTTACAGGATCGAAAAAACAGCAGCAGACCCCCTGCTCAGCATAACCCTGATTCGCAACCCCCGCTTTAACTTAGGTCTTTTAGTCGGTTTCATTGAACAGCTCGTTGTGTCAGGCACACTATTCGTTATGCCAATTTACTTCAGCGCTGTACAGGGTTACGGGCCGGCAGCAACGGCACTGCTGCTTACTCCGGCAGCAATCAGCGTGACCTCATTTTCCAACTTAAGCGGCCGGATTTCAGACCGTTTCGGACCGGGGGTTCCGATTACAGCCGGGATGATTCTCCGGGCTATATCCTATATCATGTTTGCGCAGATTTCCGCAGATACCGCCTACCTTTTCATTGCGGCCGGTCTGGCTTTAAACGGGCTGGGCTTCGCCCTGACCGCCACTCCGGCTCTGCATTCAGTCCTGTCCACCGTTGATGCTGCCCAACACGGTGTGGCCTCCGGGATCCACAATATGGCCCGTTTTACCGGGGCTGCTGCGGGGACAACAATCGGGGGAATTATCCTTTACGCCTTGATTCCTGCTTCTTTTGAGGGATTAACGGGGCCGCTGCCCGGGTTCAGGGAATCATTCACCTTCGGAGCTTTCGCCTGCCTGCCCGGGATCGCCGCCGGAATTTATCTGGCTTACCTGAAGAAAAATGCAATCACAACTGATGTTACTGCCCGGTCAGGCGGAATTTAATGAACCGCGTACGGCGCGGAAACCGGAAATAATATCAAGCAGTTCTTCTGTAATCGCCGCCTGCCGCTCATGCTGGAAAGCTACTTTCAACTGTTCTAGTCTTTCATTGATATTTTTTTCCGCCGCCTGCATCGCCGCCAGGCGGCTGGTGTTTTCAGCAGCCAGTGAAAGCGCACAGGCCCGGTAGAGGGAAACGATAAAATACTGGCGCAGCAGGGCCGAAAGCAGCTGAGCAGGCGGCATGGTGAATGTGGGCAGGGAGCGGGATTCCCACTTAATTCTTGTTTCGCGTAAGTGTTCCAGGTCAACGGGGAGCATCGTTTCAGCAACGGGGTTAAAGCCGCCAGCCCGGGGCCGGTTATAATGCAGCAAAACTTTTTCTGCACCTTTCTCTAAACGCAGCTGTTCGATCTCTTCCAGCAGTTTCTGCACAAAAGGAGTTATTGCTTTGATTGAGCCGGGCATATGCAGCTTTCTGGCCGGCACAGCGCCGGCTGCCACCAGGCGGTTGATCACCTGCTCACCGACAGCAATTAGCGGCGAATCCGGCTGATAGTTTTCCTCCAGGGCATGGCTGACAATCTGTTCATTAAACCTGCCGGCCAGCCCATGATCCGAACCGAAGACCACCAGCATCTGAGGTTTGTTTTTAACCGAACTGTTGGCAGCCGGTATCTCGAACTCATTGGAAAGTAAAACCGCCAGCCCTAACTCAACAGTATGGTAATAGTCATCAAGCGACTCCGCTGCCTTTTCATATTGGCGCACGCTGGTAGCGGCAAGAGCCTTCATCGTCCTGACAATTGATGATAGGTCTTCGCCGTTGGCAATCTGTCTCTGCAGGGTTTCTAAGGTTGAACCTATTTTGAAGAGACCTCCTCCTGCTCATCGCCTTCTTTTTCTCTTTTTAAAACCCGTGATGCAACTTCGATAATCGCCTGTTGGTCATCATCGGCTAGCTGTCCACCATCTTCGATTTTACGGCAGATTTCCTTTAACTCTTCCGTAACGGCAGTCCTGACCCTGGCTTCAGCTGCCAGCAGATCTTCAACCGCCAGAGGATCAAAAAGCCCTTCAGTCACAGCGAGCAAGACGGCGATCTGCTCCGGAATGGTCAGCGGCTGCAGTTCGGGTTGGGTGAGCACCTTGCGCACCCTGCGTCCGCGTTCAATCGTATCGCGGGTTTTATCATCCAGGCGGGTGCCGAAACGGGCAAACATCTCCAGTTCTTCAAACTGGGCATAGGAGAGGCGCAGATCACCAGTAACCGCCCGGTATGCCGGCAGCTGGGTTTTACCGCCCACCCGGGATACTGATTTTCCGACATCGATCGCCGGCAGGTGGTTGCGCTGAAAAAGATCGGGTGATAAATAAATCTGGCCATCGGTAATCGAAATCAGGTTGGTCGGAATATAGGCTGAAATGTTCTGAGCCTGGGTTTCGATGATCGGCAGGGCAGTAAGCGAGCCGCCGCCAAACTCTTCGCGCAGGTGAGTTGAGCGTTCCAACAGGCGGGAATGAAGATAAAAAATATCTCCCGGGTAAGCCTCACGGCCGGGAGGGCGCTCCAATAGCAGTGAAAGTTCGCGATATGAACGGGCATGGAGCGTTAAGTCATCATAAACGATTAAAACATCGCGGCCCTGTTCCATATAATACTCGGCAATGGTTGTGGCGGCAAAAGGCGCAACAAAACGCAAGCCGGGAGGCCCGTCTCCTGAGGCAACCACTACCGTTGTATAGTCAAGAGCCCCAAACTTGCGGAGCTGGCCGATAAACTTGGCAACATCGGCCCCCTGTTGGCCGATCGAGCAGTAGACACAGAGAACATCTTTATCGGCCTGGTTGATAATCGTGTCAAGGGCGATGGCAGTTTTCCCGATCTGGCGATCTCCCAAAATCAGCTCTCGCTGCCCGCGCCCGACGGGAATCAGGGCATCTACTACCTTTAGTCCGGTCTGCAAAGGTTCGGTTACCGGGGAACGGGCCATAATCGGTGGCGCTTCGCGTTCGATCGGGCGGCGTTCAACAAAATTCACCGGACCTTTGTTGTCAAGCGGACGGGCGGCGGCATCGATCACCCGGCCCAGCAGTTCTTCGCCAACCGGCACGTCAACCACCCGCCCGGTTCGTTTAACCCGGTCTCCGGAAGAAATATGTTCATCACTGCCAAGCATGATCACCCCGACTTCAGTTACATCGAGGTTGAAAGCAATTCCGGTAATACCGCCCGGGAATTCGATTAACTCTTCGGACTGCACTCCGGCCAGGCCTGAGATGCGGGCAATACCGCTGCCGATCGAAATAACTGAACCGCTTTCTTCTACCTTAAGATCCGGAGAGGCTCCAGTTAAAAGCTGATCAAAGGCGCTTTCAGTACTTTCAACAGCGCCGCGCAGGGCAGAAAGCAATGAGCGGTCACCCTGATTAGCTTTGGTCACTTAAACTTACCTCCCCGTTTTGATCTGCTGTGTCGCTTTGTTCAAGACCAATCAGGATCTGCTCTTCCACATCTGCCAAGTAATCCTCCACACTCCAGGCAACCCGGTAACCGCCTGCTTCCAGCTCCAGCCCGCAGACCAAGTCCTGATCTTCTCTGATCACCGCTTTAATCTGATCCTTCGGCGCCTTAACCGCATCGCCCAGAGCATGCTGCAAGCTCTTTAGTTCGCTGTCGGGAAAACTAAAAGCGCTGGTGACAGTTATCTTATAGTCCGAAGCGGAAAGAGCCTCATTAAGCTTTTTCAATTCCGCTGCAGGCAGCTCTTTTAGCTTACCGATAAAACGGCTGCGGATAATCTTTTCCAATTCAAGATCTGCTAAATCCTCCAAACAGCGGCGGGCCACGGCACAAGCCTGCCGGCCGATGCGGCGGCGCAGTTCAACGGTAAAGCTTTCTTTTTCTCTTTCGAATGCTTCTGTCCAGCGCTTCCGGGCATCTTCCACTTCCCGGCGGGCATTATTCAGCAGGCTGGCTTTTTCTTCTTCGGCAGCCAGTCGGGCTTTCTCCAGAGCTGATTCTTCATTTTTCCTCAAATCCTCACTCTGGCGTCTGAAAGACTCAGCTTCTTCTTCGGCTTCCTGACGCAGGGCGGCAGCCTTCTCTTCCCGTTCTATAATCTTTTGCTCACGTTCATCCATCATGCGCACAATTGGACCATAGAGAAAATAGCGCAGCAGGAAAACCAGCACAAGAAAGTTGACAATCTGAAAAATTACTGTATACCAGTCAATAATCATCATTGATCTCCCGTTATTAGAATTCAGTAAGTAGTTCCTGCTTTGCCCGCCTACTGCTGCAGGAAATAGTTCCAGAAGGGGTTGGCAAAGATCAGGATCATTGTTACCACAAAGCAGTAGATCGCCGTTGATTCAATCATCGCCAACCCGACAAAAAG
>CAYTER010000041.1:0-3530 GCA_964436815.1 uncultured Syntrophomonadaceae bacterium | reverse complement strand
ACGGCTATAAAAACACAGATCGCCAGGGCAGCCGTTGTCGAAAGGGAACTGGTTGGCGGTATGTAGCCGGGAACAATGGCTAAAATATTGGAGATGGCGATAAAGATAAAAAGCGTGCCCACAAACGGCAGGTATGGCCCCGGTTCCTGACGGCTTACCTCACGAATCTGTCCCTTGATGCCGCCGACTAAAACCTCCAGCAGGTTTTGCCAGCGGGTCAGTGTCCCTTCGCTGGTTAGTCTGCGGGTGACCAACCAGGATACGAATGTTAAAAGAAACATAACCAGCCAGGTGAAGGCTATCGTAGCGTTGATCACAAACCAGCCCTGCTGGAATAAAATAATCTGATCCGGGTTAATGGTCATTTATCAGCGGTTCTCCTTTCTTCACCCATCTATAGCGCTATCTTTCCCAGGAGGCTTAGCTTTATAGGTAATTACCGTACGCCCCACCAGAAAACCGAAAAGAGCGGCCAGCAGATAATACCATTCCGCTTGGAGCAGCAGGTAAAAACAGAAAAGAATAACCGTTGTCCGGATTAAAAAACTAACCAGTGAAAGCAGGTACGGTCTTTGGGAGACGGTCATTTTCTGCACAGTCCACCAGAGTCCGCCGAAAAAGAAGGCGCCAAGCGCTAACCCAGCGCAAAATGCAAGAACCAGGTAAAACCAGTTCATGAGTTTTCGCCTCCATCACCATCGTCATCGGGACTGCTCTCTTTTTTAACCCAATACCAGGCATTAAGGCAACCGACAATCAGCCCGATAAAAAGGAGGGTTAGAGTCCAGGAGTAAGAGCTGGGCCAGTTCCGGTCAATCCAGATCCCTAAGGCTACCCCGATAATCGTGGTAACGGCGATCGTCCAGCCGACAACGCCAAACATTCCCACTCCAAACCAGATACTGCGATCGCGGGTGCGACGGGCTTTGATTCTCCTGGCCGCCTTATCGCCAACCGTTCCGGCCAGCTTATTGTTCTTATCATTATCTTTTCTGGCGCTCATGAATGTTCTCCCCCTAAACGCGTGAATCGTCTCAAGGTGTCCGCTTCGAGGCGTGACATCACCGTGCGCGCTTTTTTATCATTATCATCGAGTACTTTGAGCTCACTTTCAACCGTATCCTGCAGCTCTCCCAGATCGTCACCGCGTATGGCCCGGGCTGCAGATACAAAAACCTGGTCGCCCTGTTTGACCAAGACTCCTTCATCAAGGGCAAGGAAATGTTCCGCTCCACCGGAATCCTGGTATGAAAAAATTCCCGGCACCAGGGCTGCCACAAAATCAACATGGCGGGGCAGCAGGGTAAAGAAGCCATTTACAGCCTCTGCCGTTACCTTCTCCACTTCTTCATCCAGGAAAACTTCTGCCGGAAGTAAAACTTTTAATTTCAGCCTGTGGGTCACCTCAATAACCTGAAACTTAATAGATGATGACACTAATGAATTGCTATTTTACTACTTCAATTTATTTACCGGCCTTACCGGCTTCACTAATCTTACCGAGCATATAAAGATCTGATTCCGGTCTTTCCGCAAACTCGTCATTTAATATCCTTTCACAGCCTTCCAGAGTATCCTCTAAGTCAACCACTTTTCCGGGGTGCCCGGTAAACTGCTCTGTGGTGACAAAAGGCTGGGTCAGAAAACGTTCCAGGCGGCGCGCCCTGTTTACTACCTGGCGGTCATCCTGTGAAAGCTCTTCCAGGCCGAGCATGGCGATGATGTCTTTGAGCTCTTCGTATTCAGCCAGGTTCCGTCTCACTTCCTGGGCCAGCAAATAATGCCTTTCGCCGACCACTAAGGGCGTGAGCATCTTAGACCAGGAACGCAAGGGATCAACTGCCGGATAAAGGGCTTCGCTGGCCCTTTTGCGGGAGAGGATGATCGAGGCAGCCAGGTGCGCAAAAGTATGGGTAGCAGAAGGGTCAGTAAAATCATCTGCCGGCACATAAACAGCCTGAATGGAAGTAATCGCCCCTGTAGCCGTGTTTGAAATACGCTCCTGCAGCTCGGCTATTTCGGTAGATAGGGTTGGCTGGTAGCCAACGCGGGAAGGCATTTTGCCAAGAAGACCGGAGACCTCCGACCCGGCCTGCACGAACCGAAAGATATTATCAATTAGCAATAAGACATCCTGCCGGGCGTCGTCACGAAAATATTCAGCCATGGTCAGAGCACTGTGGCCCACCAGGTAACGGGCTCCAGGCGGTTCATTCATCTGTCCGAAGATCATTACGGTATTGTCAAGCACCCCGGCCTGCTTGATGTCGCTGTAGAGTTCCTCCGCTTCACGGGAACGCTCGCCGATGCCGCAGAAAATGCTAACCCCTTCATGCTTGCCCACTGTATTATTGATCAGTTCGGTAATTAAAACGGTTTTCCCCACACCTGCCCCGCCGAAGAGGCCTGCTTTACCGCCGCGCTCTAGAGGTGTGAGCAGATCGATAGCCTTAATGCCTGTTTCAAATACTTCGGCTGTTGTAACCCGCTGGGCGATAGAGACCGGAGCATGGTGGATCCCTCTTCTTTCAATATCTTTTAAAGGTTCCAGCTCGTCGATCGTTTCACCGAAAACATTGAACATCCGGCCCAGTACCTGCTTCCCTACCGGGACTTTGATCATGCCGCCGCTGTCGGTGACCTGATCCCCCCTCCTGATGCCGCGGGTCGGTGAAAGTGCGATACCGCGGGCGATGTTTCCTTTTTGGTGGGAAACAACCTCAATGACAATATCACCCTTTGACCCCGTTTCCAGTCTCTGTTTCAGAGGAGGCAGGTTTCCGGAAAAGTATACGTCAACCACACTGCCGCGGACTGCTACTACAGATCCCCGGTTTACTGCCGTCGTTTCTTCTTTTCGGTTATGGCTGCTCTGATTCATCAGCTCTGTCTCCTGACCCTGCCGGGTTTATAATTTTGTGCTTTTTTAATAAAAAACTGCTTGTTACTATTATTAGCCATAACCATAATTATCCCTCCAAAAAGACTAATTTTATTAATGTTGATTGGCTGGTTTAGGAGAATTAATTCCAGTTGAATACCATGAAAAGCAAAATGATCCAATAAATTTTTAATAAAAATTTTTCAAAAAACTATTGACAACTTTCAGACCCCATGCTATTATACTTTTACCAGGTTCCGAGAGACTGGAAGGTGAACCGGGTCCGAATCAAAGGGAAAACCGGAAGAAGAAAAGAGCGAAAGCTTGGATTGGAAACTGGAAGCTCCAAAAGAATCGGGCAGCTGCCAGGGACGGTAGCTGAAAGGCAACGGGAAGGGTAAAACCGGATCAGCGCCGGGAAGCGCCGGAAAACCGCAGCACAGAGTCTGAATGAGCCGGTCGGAGGTCGAAGGAAATCGTCTGTAGGGGCGATAGAAAGCGACTGTAGATAGCCGGGGAAGAAGATTCTGAAGGTAAAACCGCAGGTCTGTTGGGACCTGGTTTTATTATGTACTTTTTTGGCACAGTAAGTTATTTAAGGTCGGTCAAATTCGGCGATGAACTGCAGGTTGCGGTATTTTTCTTTGTA
>CAYTER010000040.1:0-21063 GCA_964436815.1 uncultured Syntrophomonadaceae bacterium | reverse complement strand
AAAACCGGGCTTTCCCGCATGATATTTAATGATATGGCCGCATGATCCTTGGTATAGCCATTGCCGACAATCATTGTGACATCCTTGCCAACGCCTTCCGCGCCAAGGGCGGCAGCGGTAAAGCTGGTAGCCATGCTGAAGAAATAGACAATCCCTCCATCACGGGTGGCCAGTATTGATGAAAGCTCCGTATTGGGGATATTGACGCAGTTGATCGTCACATCAGCCATGGCACCCCCGGTTGCTTTCTCCACTTTTTCCATGATATCAAGCGCGTCGGAAGCATCAGCCATTAAGACCGTATCGCAATAGCCGGTTGATTCCGCCCGTTTTTTACTGGCTTCGCGCGGGGCAATGCCGATCACCTGGCCGGTAACCCCCGCTCTCTTTTTAGCCTCATAAAGGCACAGTAATCCTGATTTGCCTCCGGCCCCGATGATCACCACTTTATCACCCGGTTTGACTAACTTGGCGGTCTGGGCTGCCGCTCCGGCCACATCCAGGACAGCCAGGGAAAGGGTTTGGGGCAGATCAGCTGGCAGCACCGCGTAAATTCCGCTTTCAAAAATAATGGCCTGGCCGTCTATTTCAACCTGGTCAATGTCTTTGTGGATTTTTTTTATTTTATCAATTCTAAGAGGCGTCAGTGACAGCGAAACAAGGGTAGCCAAACGATCCCCGACTTTAAGGGGCGTCTTGCCTTTCCAGTTCGAACCAATCTGGGCCACTTTACCGATTAACATCCCGCCTGACCCGGTAACAGGGTTATGATGCTTACCCCTCTTGGCGACAATACCGGTCATTATTTCCGCGATCCGGGCTTCGTCCCCGGCCGCTTCCTCTTCGATCTGGGTAAAACTGGCCGAATCGATGTTTAAAACCTCAACATCAATTAAAACCTCGTTGTCGTAAATCTCCATGTCGTTGTCGATCTGCCAGGCCGGTTGGGGCAGAAGTCCTTTAGGCTCGATTACCCGGTGGCTTCCATAGGGGTTACCTTTACGCATTGTCAATCCCTCCGTTAGAAGTTGATAATATTTTTATCTGTTTAAATTTATCCGCTCTACTGCCTAACAGTTTAGCTAGTTTGCCTAAGCCTCAGTTTCCTTAGATGATGCTAGAATAATTCTTCAGAAACATAGCAATTCCTTTGCTTTTCGTCCTGTTTTTAGCTGCCAGGTAGGATAATTATTATTTTCGCCGAATATACGTAATGTATACCAAACTGATGTTTAAGGCGGGAAAGATCGATGACAGAGCTTGCGGATTTAATCAAGGGGTGGCGTGAAGATCCCGCTTTTATGAGCCATGTGACGCGCTGGGAAGTCATCCCTGAAAGCGAAGGTTGTTATGCAGATTTCCCTGAACATCTTGATGCCAGGTTGAGTGCAGCACTACTGGATCGTGGAATTGAAAAGCTTTACAGTCACCAGGCGGAGGCAATTAAAGCGATCGAAGCCGGACAGCATACCGTTGTTGTAACTCCTACCGCTTCAGGGAAAACCCTCTGCTACAACCTGCCGGTAGTCAACGCGATCATGCGCGAACCATCGAGCAGGGCTCTTTATCTTTTCCCCACCAAGGCGCTGTCCCAGGACCAGGTTGCTGAGCTCCGTGATTTAACTGCCGGTCTTGAGACAGGATTGACCACTTTCACTTATGACGGTGACACCGAACCCGGATTGCGCCAGTTAATCAGGAAGAGCGGGCATATCGTCGTTACCAACCCTGACATGCTCCATTCGGGAATTCTGCCGCACCATACCAAATGGACCCAGCTTTTTCACAACCTCAAATACGTGGTAATTGACGAAATGCACCAGTACCGTGGTGTTTTCGGCAGCCATGTAGCTAACGTTATCCGCCGTCTGAAAAGAATCTGTTCTTTTTATGGCGCCAACCCTATCTTTATCCTCTGTTCGGCTACCATTGGCAACCCCGGTGAGCTGGCCGAGATGCTGGTTGAAGAAAAGGTATCTGTTGTCGATCAAAACGGGGCTCCGCGGGCCGAAAAACACTTTATCCTCTATAACCCACCCCTGGTCAACCCTGAGCTGGGTATCAGACGCAGCTCCCTGCTTGAAACCAGGCAGCTTGCCAGTGTGCTTCTTGCTGAAGATATCCAGACTATAGTTTTTGCCCGCAGCCGGATTGCCGTCGAAGTGTTGCTGACATACTTACAGCAGATGAAAAAAGTAAGACCGGGTGAGGACAGTGGAATCAGGGGTTACCGCGGAGGTTACCTTCCGCGCGAGCGCAGAGAAATTGAAGCGGGCCTGCGAAATGGCACCATCAGGACAGTGGTCTGCACTAATGCCCTTGAACTGGGCATTGACATCGGGGCCCTTGATGCCTGTATCATGACCGGTTATCCCGGCAGCATTGCCAGCGCCTGGCAGCAGGCCGGACGCTCAGGCAGACGCAGCGGAGTATCCCTGGCCGTTCTGGTTGCCAACAGTGAGCCACTCAATCAATTTATAGTAACCAACCCCGATTACTTTTTCGGCAGGAGCCCGGAGCGGGCGGTCGCAGACCCTGATAACCCAATAATCCTGGCCAACCATGTCCGCTGCGCCGCCTTTGAACTGCCTTTCAGGGACCGGGCTTTATTCGGCAAAGGAGAAGTTGACAGCGTGTTGCGTTTTCTGGCTGAAGACAATACCCTCTATTTTAGCGACGGCTGCTACCACTGGATGGACGACACCTACCCGGCTGAAAATATATCTCTGCGCAGCGCTGCCCGGGAAAATGTTGTGATCACCGATATCAGCGGCCCAAGACCTAAGACCATCGGGGAAGTTGACCGTTTCAGCGCCCCGATGCTGGTCCATGAAGAGGCCATTTATATTCACGGCGGCAGGCAGTACCAGGTTGAAAAACTTGACTTTGATGAAAAAAAAGCTTACGTCAGGCAGGTTGACGTGGATTACTTTACCGATGCCAACCTCAATGTAAATTTGAAGGAACTTGACATTTTTGAAGAAAACATCGGCCAGGTTAGCTGCGCATACGGTGATGTGCACTTAAATGCTTTGGTGTCAATGTTTAAGAAAATCCGTTTCAATACCCACGAGAATGTCGGATCCGGACCGGTCAGCCTGCCGGATACTGAGATGACCACCACCGCTTTCTGGCTTGGATTCCCCGAGACGGCGCTTAAGGCTATGACTCCGGCTGAAGTGCAGTCTGGTTTGCTAGGCCTGGCCAACCTGATGCCCCAGGTTGCGTCGCTTTTTTTAATGAACGACCCCCGCGACCTGCGTGCTGTGAGTTATGTTAAATCTCCTTCCAACGGCTTACCCACCTTATACCTTTATGACAATTTCCCCGGCGGGGTCGGTTACAGCGCCGAGCTGTTCAATAACTACCACATAATTTTTAGAGCAGCCCGTGAAACAATCATTGCCTGCCGCTGCCATGATGGCTGTCCCTCCTGTGTCGGGGCACCGGGTAATGGCTTCGAAGCGCAAAAAACTCCCGCCCTGCAGCTGATTGAAGTGGTCTTAACTTGAAACGCGACCTGCAATCCCGTTTAAACCATTTTCGCCGCAGCGGAGAGCTGAAAAGCGGCCGCCAACTGGCTGACGAGCTGAAGAGAGAACTGAGCGATCATCTCTTTCCGGGAGAAGGGCGCGAGGAAGAAACTCCTTTCGGCCGCTGCTATCTGCGCGAATTGAAATTTCCCCTTGACTACCGGCACGGCAGCAGCACCCTGGAAGGGATTCTGACCTGCTCAGGGTCTAACCTGGCTATCCCGTCCCGCGACAACCAACTGCAATCATTTAATCCGCACCGCGCTATTTTTCTTGATATCGAAACTACCGGTTTGGCCGGCGGCACCGGGACCTGGGCCTTTTTAATCGGCACAGGCCGGGTTGAGCAGGGTTATTTTATTCTCCGTCAGTATTTTTTACGCCGCCCGGCTGAGGAAAGAGCGCTGCTCAGTCATTTTGCGACTGAAGCGGAAGCTTATCCAACCATGATTACTTTTAACGGCAAGATGTTTGATTTGCCGCTGATCCAAACCCGTCAATTACTCTCAGGTTTCAGGCAGACCGAACCGGAGACGCATTTGGACCTGTTACACTGTGCCCGTATTCTTTGGAGAAAGAGGCTTGCTTCGCGTTCCCTGCGCTCAATTGAAGAAGCGCTGCTTGGGCTGCAGCGCCATGATGATATACCGGGAGCAGAAATTCCTGCCGTTTATTTTGATTATCTGCGCCGGGGAAAAACCGAGCGTTTAAAGACGGTATTCAATCACAATGTCCTCGACATTCTCTCCATGGTCACCCTGCTTGAAAGAATATCACTCTTAGGCGGAGGGTCCTGTATCGAGCATCCGGCAGAAGCTTTAGCCCTGGGACGCCTATTGCTATCAACCGGACGCGACACTGAAGGGATCTCCTATCTGCAGCAAGCCGCTTACTGTAATCGATTTTCCTTAGCCGGTGAAGCGGCGCTTGAGCTGGCCCGTTACTATAAAAGAAAAGGCAACTGGCCGGAAGCCATCGAGATCTGGCAAAGTATCGTTGAAAGGGATCAGACCGGACCGGCAGCCTGTGTCGAGCTGGCCAAATATCATGAACATCATCGCCGCGACTATGGCCTGGCCACTGAATATGCCGGCAAAGCTCTGATCATGGTTGAGCGTTTTCATAATCCATCTGCAAATGGCGAACTAAGCCGATCGGCTTTGCTGCACCGCATTGAAAGACTGAAACGAAAACAGAATAGAGCGGCCTACCCTGAACATTGAACTGCATTACGTACACACTCTTTCACAGCGCGCGCCGACAGGGTAATAACAAAAAGCAGCTCTTCAGCTTCTGAACTGTCAGCCGGCAGCTCAAGAGGTCTGAAGGCAGAACCGGCCGCCGCCGCATAGCCGGCAACAATCTGCACCCCCCGCTTTTCTGTCCAGTCCAGAAAATCAAAGAGTGTAAACAGATGGATATTCGGCGTATTGTGCCAGCTATAGGGCAGCGCCGGGGTTACAGGCATTCTTCCGGTTTCCACCAGCCTGCCAACAACCCTTTTATAATTGAAGTTCGGAAATGATACAATCGTATACTTGCTTACTCGTAGGGTTTCTTCCAGGGCGGCAAGCGGCTCTTCGAGCTGCTGCAGGGTCATTTCAAGGACAGCGTAATCAAAAGACTGGTTTCGAAACTCCGGCAACCCGCAGTCAAGATCTTTCTGGTATACAGCCACTCCATTGTAAATCGCTTCAGCCACCAGGGCTGGATTTCGCTCCACAGCCTGCCCTTTTATCTGCTTTTCAGCAGCCAGTTTTGCCAGCAGATCGCCGTTTCCGCAGCCGAGATCCAATACTTTTGAACCGGGTTCAATCAGCTTGTAAATTAATTCATGATCCAGGCGGTTCCTCTTTTTCATTTGCCTTCACCCCGCCTTAAAAAAGAGCTGATCAGCGGCGCTGTTTTTTCTGTCTCCAACAGAAAAGCATCATGTCCGTATGAAGATGGGATCTCAATGTAGGATACCGGTTGTCCGGCAGCAAGGACTGCTCGGGCAACCGTCCGGGTTGCTTCCGGCGGGTAAAGCCAATCTGATGTATATGAAATAAGCAGCAGGTCTGCCCTGATTGCAGCACAGGCCTTTTCAAGATTTCCTCCCCCGCAGGCGGCAGCATCAAAATAGTCCATTGCCCTGGTCAGGTATAGATAGCTGTTGGCGTCAAAACGGTTCACAAATGAACGGCCCTGGTGAGCAAGATAGCTTTCGACCATAAATTCGTCCTCCAGCTGGTAGCATGGTTTTTTACCGTTTTGATAGCGCCGGCCAAATTTTCCTTCCATCGAAGCGGCTGAAAGATAAGTAATGTGTCCGAGCATGCGGGCCAGCTCAAGCCCCCCTGCCGGAGCGTTGCTCCCATAATAATTACCGTTGTTGAAGCAGGGATCGTTTAATATCGCCTGCCTGCCTACTGCGTTAAAAGCCAGCCCCTGTGCCCCAAGGCGGGCGGAGGCAGCAAGGATAATCGCCGATTTAATCCGATTGGGGTAATTAAGAGCCCAGGCCAAAGCCTGCTGCCCTCCCAGCGACCCTCCGACCACGGCCAGTAATTGCTCCAGGCCGAGATAATCCTGGAGGCGAACCTGTAACCTTACCCAATCATCAACTGTGACTACCGGGAAATCAAGGCCGTAGGGTTTCCCGGTAGAAGGGTTTTGAGACCAGGGGCCGGTAGTGCCATAGCAGCTGCCCAGTAAATTAGCGCAAACAATATATAAGTGATTAGTGTCAAACGCTTTACCCGGCCCGATCATTTCATCCCACCAGCCAGGCCGGTCACGACGCCATGGCCGGTTATCTTTCTTCCAGTCCCTGTCCCAGCCGGCTGCATGGGCATCGCCTGAAAGCGCGTGAAGGATAAAAACCGCATTATCTTTTTTTGCAGAGAGCTGACCATAAGCCTCGTACTCAACCGTAACCGGAGCCAGTTCAACCCCGCAGTCAAGCGGTAAAGGGTTTTTCCGATCGGCCAGAAAAACTCTTTTGGGGCTGGTCCAGCCTACTGATTCCGGTGAACCGGGTAAATCATAGGGCGCTTTCTTTTCAAGACATACATTGAGCGGATCAGTCATTCCCCGCACCTCCCCCGGTTCCTGCTGCCCGTTCTGCTGTTTTCAGCGCCTGTTCAAGGTCGGCAATAATGTCTTCCGGTTCTTCAAGACCGACTGAGAGACGGATATAGTCTTCAGAAACCCCGGTCAGCAATCTTTTTTCAGGGGAAAGCTGGCGATGGGTGGTCGATGCGGGGTGAATAATCAGTGTCTTGGCATCACCGATATTGGCGAGATGAGAGATCAAATTCACTTTATTGATCAGCTCAACAGCCGTCCGGAAACCTCCGCGCACCCCAAATCCGATAATCGCGCCTGCCCCGTCAGGCAAATAGCTTCTGACCAGATCATAATCTGGGTGGCTTTTCAACCCCGGATAGTTAACCCAGTCAACTGATTGTTGCTCTTCAAGCCACCTGGCAACAGTGAAAGCATTTTCAGAGTGACGCTTCATTCTCAGGGGAAGTGTTTCCAAACCCTGCAGAAAAAGAAAAGCGTTCTGCGGAGCCAGGCAGGGGCCGAGATCCCTTAGCAGCTGGACTCTCGCTTTGACTGAAAATGCTACACCGGCTGAGGCCGCAGACGCATCTTCACCGGCAAACTGTTCCCAGTAGCTGATACCATGATAAGAAGGATCCGGTTCAGTAAAACCGGGAAATTTACCGTTGTTCCAGGGAAAAGATCCTTTCTCCACAATAGCGCCGCCGATTGAAGTGCCGTGACCGCCAATAAACTTGGTCAGGGAGTGAACAATCAGATCAGCACCGTGTTCAAAGGGGCGAAAGAGATAAGGAGTTGTTACGGTGTTATCCACCACCAACGGCAGACCATGGTTGTGAGCAATAGCCGCAAGCTTTTCGATTTCGGCTACCCGGTTCCGGGGGTTGCCGATCGATTCAACATATACAGCCCTGGTTTTTTCATCAATTTCTTTTTCGATTGACTCCGGTTCTATAGGATCGGCAAAGCGGGCCTGAATTCCAAAGCGGGGAAATGTATAGGCAAAGAGATTATAGGTGCCTCCGTAAAGATGACTGCTGCTGACGATATTGCAGCCTGCTTCAGCGAGGTTGAGAATAGCGATAGTTATTGCCGCCTGCCCTGATGACAGAGCCAGTGCAGCGCTGCCGCCTTCCAGCGCAGCAAGCCGCTGCTCAAGGACATCAAGGGTCGGATTCATAATGCGCGAGTAGATATTGCCGGGCTCTTTTAAGTCAAAAAGATTGGCAGCATGTTCAACGGAATCAAAAACATAAGAAGTAGTCTGGTAAATCGGGACCGCGCGTGCCTTGGTAAAGGGATCCGGTTTTTGACCGGCATGAAGACAAAGAGTGTTTAATTTACTGGTCATGATTAAGCCTCCTCAGTAATCCAATTTGATGCCTGTTAATTATCAGATTAGCGAGGGGCGCATGGAGGAGAGGCCGCCGCGATTGGTAAAGCGGTGGGGGGAAGAGTTAACGCTTGTATAGGCTTTTAAATTTTGCATCGCAGCAACCTCAATTAAATATAAATCCTATCTATTTACTTTCATATATAAATGATATTTTACTCCCTGTCTGTGCTGCTGTCAACCTTAAATTAATTGCTGGTTTTTAGGAAAGTAAAATAGCTGAAGCCTGTATTAAATGCTCAAGTTCACCAGTCAGACACTCACGATTCAAATAGCTTTAAATACTGACCATAGCCCTCTGCTTCCAGTTTTTCCTTCGGTATAAAGCGCAGTGCAGCCGAATTAATGCAGTAACGCATACCAGTCGGTTTGGGGCCGTCAGGGAAAAGATGCCCTAAGTGCGAGTCGGCTTTTTTACTGCGCACTTCTGTCCGGACCATTCCGAGGCTGGAGTCCTTATTTTCAACAATATTGTTTTTGTCTAGCGCCCGGGTAAAACTGGGCCATCCGCTGCCTGAGTCATACTTATCTTTTGAACTGAACAGCGGCTCTCCAGAAACCAGATCGACATAAATCCCTTCTGCTTTATTATCCCAGTAATCGTTTTTGAAAGGAGGTTCTGTCGCATTCTCCCGAGTTACCGCATATTGTAGGTCTGTCAATTTTTTTCGCCGGTCTTCCATAATCTTTCCTCCCCTGCAAACCCAATTTAACTGATCTTAGCCCAGATCATGAAACCGCCTGAAAGTGCATTAGCTGCGCCTTATTTTATGCAGCATAAATAAGGTCAGAATTAGAATAAACGGGGTAAATACCTGTACCGCAGTAAAAAGGCCGGCGCCCCAGGCTTCGCTCTCAAAACCCCATAAAACTAAGGGGTTATCACGAAATGTTTCCTCGAAAACACCCCGCAGTAAAGTATAACCAAAAATAAAGTTCCAGAACAGGTAACCCGGTTTGATGCCCTTTCTACGAGCCAGGTAATTATGGGCCAGTAAAAGAATGACCCCGATCAACGAACCGTAGATCTGGGTTGGATGTCTGTCGAATGGCAGCAGATCAGTAGTCCTGCCTAAGATTTCCTGATTAAAAATATTAGCAATCCGAACCAGGGCTATACCGATGGTAATTCCGGGCACGGCCAAATCAGCAATAACCTGCCAGTTTATTTTTTTAAACCGGCAATATAGCCAACTGCCGATCACCCCTCCAAGCAAGCCGCCATGAAAAGCCAGCCCACCCTGATCAATACGGATGATTAATTCCGGATGCGCCAAAAAATATGGAAGATTTGCAGCCACATAGACCAGGCGCGCTCCAACAATAATCGAAATTATAAGGATTAAAAAGAAGTTAAATAAAAAATCTTCAGCTAGACCTTTTTCCAGCCCAAATTTACGGATATAGTAAAAACCAATTAAGGCCGATACAGCAAACATCAATCCATACCAGCGGACTGCCAGGGGACCGATTGTAAATATAACCGGGCTAATCTCTTCGATAAGCATCTGTCTTCCCCCTTCTTGTTCAGTTCAGTTGCCCGACTTTATGCCGCTTATCGTAAATGACATCAGCGATTTTGTCAATCGGTCGGTAAGCGCAGGGAAAAAATAGATTGTAGTATCATAATATTATGTTATAATCATAAACGGGTTTAGAGTAAAAATAAAGGGGATAGATCACAATGCCAAAAAAAGTTATCATTATCGGAGGCGTGGCCGGTGGCGCTTCCACCGCTGCGCGCCTGCGCCGGCTTAGTGAAGAGACGGAAATAATCCTCCTTGAACGGGGAGAGTATATTTCGTATGCCAACTGCGGCCTGCCATACCATATCGGAGGCGCAATTGAAGAGCGAGATAGCCTGTTTGTAATGACTCCGGAAAAATTCAGAGCCTGGATGAATGTGGATGTGCGCACCAAGAATGAAGCAATCCGTATTGATCGGGAGAAAAAAGAAGTAGAAATATTTAACCGCGAGAGCGGCGAAAAATATCTTGAGCACTATGATTACCTGGTTCTCTCCCCTGGAGCTGAGCCTCTGCGGCCGCCTTTACCCGGAATCGATAGTGAAGGTATTTTCAGCTTGAGAACAGTGCCGGATACTGACCGGATTTACCGCTTTATAAGTGAAACTAACCCACAAAAAGCCGTTGTAGTAGGTGCCGGTTACATCGGCATGGAGATGGCTGAAAACCTCCACCACCGCGGCCTCGACGTAACCGTCGTAGAGCTTGCTCCTCAGGTATTACCGCCAATCGATGCAGACATGGCCGCCCTGGTCCAGCAATATTTACGCGCTTTGGGTATGAAACTGCGTCTCGGAAATGGTGTTAAACAGTTTCATCCCCTTGAAAAAGGCGGGCTAAAGGTTGAGTTGGCTGAAGGGGAAATGTTGGAGGCAGATCTGGTTATATTATCCATCGGAGTTAAACCGGAAACCAAACTGGCTGCTGAAGCCGGGCTTCAAATTAACCGTGGCATTGTCGTTAATGATCAGATGCAGACAAATGATCCATACATCTACGCTTTGGGCGATGCTGTTGAGGTTAAGCACCTGGTTACAGGCAAACCGGCTGTTATACCTCTTGCCGGACCAGCCAACAAGCAGGGGCGGATTGTGGCCAATAATATAAGCGGCCGTGATGACTACTATAAAGGCACCCAGGGAACATCAGTATTGAAAATATTTGAAATGACCGTGGCTACTACCGGGGCTAATGAGCGACTGTTGCAGGCAGAAGGGATTGATTACAGGAGTATAACCGTTCATCCCAACGCTCACGCCGGCTATTACCCCGGCGCCACACCGCTTTCCCTGAAACTGCTTTTCAGCCCTGCCGGACGCATCTTGGGAGCACAGGCTGTTGGTTACAGCGGAGTTGAAAAAAGGATTGACGTGCTGGCCTCGGCTCTGCGCGGCGGTTTAACGGTACAGAACCTGCAAGAGCTGGAACTCGCTTACGCTCCACCATACTCTTCAGCCAAAGATCCGGTAAACATGGCCGGATTTGTTGCCTCGAATGTTCTTTCAGGTGATTATGAAATAATCCGTGCCGAAGAATTAGTCGCCGGGACAGCTGAAAACATACAAATTTTAGATGTCAGAGAAGTTGAAGAATACGAACTGGGAAGAATCCCGGGCAGCATAAACATTCCTTTAGGTCAATTACGCGGCCAGCTTGATCGCCTTGATCGCAGCAAAGAGGTAGTCACTTACTGCAGCGTGGGATTGCGCTCCTACCTGGCTTCAAGGATTCTCAAAAACAATGGCTACCCTAAAGTGCGCAACTTAAATGGCGGTTATCGCAGCTATCAGGCCATCAGAAACGAGCTGGAAAACAAGGTGGAAGAGGCTTTAACACCAGACAGTGTTAAGCAGACCGCATCAAGAGAAAACGCACTGGAAGCATGTGCGACTATTAAACTCGACCTCTGCGGGCTGCAGTGCCCGGGTCCGATCATGAAAATTTATCAAAAAATGGGCGAAATGCCTGATGGAGCTATCCTGGAGGTCTGTGCCACCGATCCCGGTTTTGCAGCAGATATTCAATCCTGGTGTCTGCGCACCGGGAATACTTTGCTTGAAAAAGGTCACGATGGCAAAGGATTCACCGCAACCATCAAAAAAGGCAACGGCGATGAGGTTAAAGCGATAGAGAAAAATAGTTTAACCCCTGCAAGTCTTGAAAACGATAAAACTATTGTTGTTTTCAGCAGTGATCTTGACCGGGCTCTGGCTGCTCTGATCATTGCCAACGGCGCTGCGTCAATGGGGCGCAAAGTCACCCTCTTTTTCACTTTCTGGGGTTTGAATATCCTCAGGAAGAATGAAAATGTTAAAGTCAGAAAACCTTTTATGGATGGTATGTTTGGCAAGATGATGCCCCGGGGCAGCACAAAACTGGGGCTTTCGCGAATGAATATGGCCGGTATGGGACCAAAGATGATCCGCATGGTCATGAAAAACAAAAATGTGGATTCCCTTGAGGTCTTACTGCAGGAAGCCCTTAAATCGGGGGTCCGGCTGGTTGCCTGCCAGATGTCGATGGATATCATGGGCATTACTGCAGCCGAACTGATTGACGGAGTTGAACTTGCCGGTGTGGCATCCTATCTTGATGCGGCCGAAAGCTCTGACGTAAACCTTTTCATTTAACAAGCATACTTCCAGGGCACCTGATTGATGATCAAAATAGACCACAGGCCTGGAATATTTAAGGACCTGCCACTATGGCAGGTCCTTATTGCTATTGATTAATTCAAGACAGGCAATTTATTCTGAGTCTTCCTCCGGCTGCTGGGCCGGGACATCTTCGGGAACATTTTCCCGGTAAATATTATCATCCGGGCTGTTAACGTCAATACTGACATTACCGATGCCGATAAAAGCCCCACCAGCCTGGGCGACATTGGCCGTAAAATCATTTCTGATCAGCCTTGCCCTTGAATTCTCAAAAGCAACCAGGCCACCACCGGTTTCAAAAGCCCTGTTACCGGAGAAGATGCTGTCGCGGATCTCGGCCACAGACTGGACTAACAGCACACCTCCACCTGAACCGGTATCGGCAGTGTTTTCGAGGATCAGGCAGCGTTCCATATCCAGCTGCGATCTGAGGACGATCATTGCTCCACCGGTATTGGATAGGTTCCCGGCAATCGTTGTATCGATCATCGTAGCGGTTGAGTCTTCACCTAGCACCATGCCACCACCGGTTCTTCCGGCCACATTTCCGTCAATCATGTTGTTAGTCATCGTGACTGTTGAATTATGAATGACCGCAACACCCCCGCCATCCTGCTGAACCAGGTTGCCGGTGACATTATTTCTCTCAAGTTCGGCGGTAGATTCATCAATATAGATTCCACCTCCGCCGGCAAATACAGCATTCTCCGTAATCAGGTTGTCGCTGATTATCGCCTCAGAGCCTTCAACTACCGCGATGCCTCCGCCGTTGTCATCAGTAAAATTGGCGCTGATCACGTTATTGCTGATCATCGCGGTAGAACCTTCAGCCACGGCGATACCTCCGCCGTTATTATCGGTCGAGTTGCGGGACAGTTCATTGCCATCGATCGTAGCGTTGGCGTCAAAAAGGGCAATGCCCCCTCCGTACCAGATCGCTGCATTTCTGAAGATGGTATTTTCCTCAATCAGCGGTTCCGCGAACCAGACGGCAATCCCTCCGCCGCTGGTTGAACTGTTATCCTGGATAGTATTTCCCCTGACCAGCGCTGAAGATTCGAAGTCAATCAGAATCGCTCCGCCGAGGTAATCGGCACTATTGGTACGTATCGTATTGCCCTCAATAGTCGGACTGGATTTCCAGATTGCGATTCCACCGCCGTTGAAGGATTGATTGTTTTCAATAATATTCCCGTTGATTGCCGGGTTCGATCCATCCTGGATGGCAATGCCTCCGCCATCCAGATCAGCCTGGTTATTACGAATCACATTGCCGGTAATAGTCGGAGAGCTGCCGTTGATGATCAGGATTCCACCACCGTAGTAGCCATCATTTTCCGCTATTTCTCCCTGGTATTCCTGGGAGGTGGTTAAGCGCGTCCCCACCCCACCGGCAATGGTCAGGCCCTGTAAAACAGCCCTGGAACTTTCACCGCTCTGAAATGTAACGACAGAGCCTCTCCGGCGGCCGTCAATTATCGTGGCGGCAACAACTTCAGGATCACCGGGATCAGTGCTGCGCAAAGTTATGTTTTTTCCCATAAAATCGATCCGTTCATAATAAACACCCGGATCGACAACAATAACCGCTCCATCTGAAGCAGCATCGATCGCCGCTTGAATAGTCGGGTATTTCCCGGGTACGGCATATCTTGATTCTGTGAACTGCCTGAATCCAAAAAATATCAACGCTGCAACAACCAGAAGGATGATCACGATTGCGGCAATTTTAATTATACGGCTTTTCTTCCCGTATTCTTTTGACATAGTTTCTGCTCCTTTCAATAAACGCCAATCAACATATAATACAAGGCTTACCGTTCAAGTATTAATCCCTGTAGATATTATCCGGGCTGTTCCCCGCATAAACATTATCGTCAGGATCACTGATTTCAAGAGTTGAATCTGATGAAACCCAAAGTGCTCCTCCACCGCCCGCATTATCAGCAGTGTTATTTTCAAATGTGTTTCTACGCAAAATCGGAGCCGAATCGTAAATCGCCATAGCCCCTCCCAGAAATTCCGAGGAGTTTTCGGTGAAGCTGTTATTTTCAAATGTGGGCGATGAACCTACCAGGTAAAGGCCTCCTCCGGCCCGGAAAGCAAGGTTATCGCTGAATGAATTACCGGAAATCCGTAAATTCGGATTCAGGATAAAGACGATGATCATCCCTCCGCCGTTTTCAGCCTGGTTGCCGATAATTGTATTGCTTTCAATTACCGGCTCCGACTCTTCAATAAAAAGTCCGCCACCGTTAAAGGCGGCGAAGTTGCCGGCAATCATATTATTGGTTATTACCGGCGCAGAATTAAGGGTGACGAATAATCCCCCTCCGAGACGGGCCGCGATATTTTCCTCAACCGTATTATCGTTCAGAATGGGCTCGGAATCTGAAAAAATAGCCAGACCGGCGCCCATTTCAGCAGAATTTCCGGCTATGGTGTTCCCCTCGATGACCGGAGAGGATTTTTCAATAAACAGTCCGCCACCGATATAAGCCGAGTTGGCAAGAATCATATTATCCCTGATAACAGGATTTGAATCAACAATGAACAAACCGGCGCCAAATTCGGCAGTGTTGTCTTCAATTGAGCATTTTTCAATCAGCGGAGAGCTGCCGCCGGAGATTAGAATGCCTCCGCCCCGGGTAATTGTAAAACCGCTCAAAACTGCACCGTCGCCCTCGCCGCTGCGGAATGACACTACCGGACCGCGGCCATCCCCATCGATAATTGTTGTTGATACAACGGCAGGATCATCCGGGTCAAGGCTGCGAAGAATAATATTTTTACCCCTGAAATCAATATTTTCCCGGTAAATTCCTGCCTGGACGCTGATTTCGTCACCATCCTGGGCTGCGTCAATCGCTTCCTGTATGGTTGCATACTTGTCAGGCACCGTGGCGCCGGAGCCGCCAAAAGCTGAAAAAGCGAAAAAAGCCACTGCAATCAGCGCCAGAACGGCCAGTCCGATTAAGACATATTTCAGACTACCGCCAGCTTTCTTGCCGGTTGATTTATTATCTGCTGAAGGTTCAAGCGATTTACTGAGAGCTTTCTCAGCGGACACGGGTTTATGCTTAACCTTTTGCTGTTTTTCGGGCTCACTCTGCTTTTCCGGTTTTTCCGCAGTAACCGGTTTGTCTTCCCGTCCCTCTCCGCAATATGGACATAAATCATATTCATTCGGATCATAGTTCATACCGCAATTTTTGCAGTCGATCATCTTAAAACCCCTCTCAAGTGCAATAATACTTTGCCTATTATATCATTTTCCAGTCATTATCATCTAATGGTCAAAAATCCGCTCAATTATCTTATCATGTTCCACTATCTCAAAACAAGGGAAATTAAGGCAGAGATTCTCAGGCAGATAAAAGCCACCGGTCAGAATAAAATTATTCCCGGTGGCTCAAAGATATCTTTAGAACTGCCTTATTTTGCCCTGACTGAGATTAAAACCGGCCGGTGATCACCTGACCGGTAAGTAAAAACTATTTCTGATCCATCTTCAATTCCTTCAAGCGAAACTCCGCTGCCAAGGGCAAAAGCCTGAAAATATTCAATTTCAATCGACTGGCTGTCGATCAAACCAACCAATGTGCCATGCATTACTTCCCCTTCCACCGGTTGTTCAACCGCCCGGATCGATTCAATCACAGGCCGGGGCCCGCTTTCTTCAAAGGTGAAAACAACCAGAGATCCATCTTCAATACCTTCAACACTGACTCCCTGTCCCAGGGCAAAAGCCCGGTTAATTTTTATCTCCACTGATTGGGCATCGATCAAACCAGTCAGCGTTCCTTCACCGGTCAACGGCTCAATTCCACCGCCAATTGGCCCGGTAATAGTATCAATCGAAAGCAACAGTTGACGCTCTCCATCCTTACGGTAGGTTATGCTAACTTGTAAGCCGCTTTCAATATCATCGACCCTAAGCCCTTCTGACAGCGCAAAGGCTTCTGCCCGGCCGTTAATCTCAATTTCCACCGAGTGGCTGTCAATCTGCCCCCTGTAAATGCCCTCTGCTTCCCTTATTTCCCCGGATAATTCAATTGCAGCGATGGAGAGCAATACGGGGCGGCTATCCAGGGGCTCGTCCCCTTGAATTTCAACTGGCATACTATAGGTTATATTAACCTTATCCCCGTCATTAATTCCGGATAGCTGCAGCCCTTCATTGATCCTGAAGACCATCGGCAGACCGCCGATCTCAATTTCAACTGAATGATTGTCGATCTGTCCAACCAGAATACCTTCGGCTTCGATGATCTCTTCTTCATCCAGACCGACTTCCAAACGATCAGGCTGACAACCCGAAATAACAATAATGAGGATTAAACAGACACTAACTAACGCTATCTTAATAATCTTGTTCTGATTCAATGCGGACACTCTCCCTTCAACCTGCTAAAGTGAAGACCGTGTTTACACTTTAAAGGTTCCCTTCAACCATTTTCAGTCTCCATAAATATTACCTGAAGCTACCGCCACCGCCTCCGCCGCCTCCTCCGCCGCCACCAGAAAAACCACCGCCAAAACCGCTGCCGGATGAAAAGCCCCCCGATGAACGGGCACTGGAAGTAGATGCAGCAGCAGCAATAGCGCTTGCAGCAGTCTTTGAAGCGCTGTTTACCGTGTTGTTAAGGGAGTTTGTCATCCTGTTCATATTGTTAATAACCATGGCAGTCTGAGCAGCGTTCATGGTTGACCAACTGGTCTGGCTAAAAGTGGGATCCTGCTCGAAGCGCGGAAAGACTAACGCTAACTGATCAATAACCTGCCTGGCTACACCAAGAATAACCGCATAGACCAGATAATGCTCCCAAACAACCAGTGAGGGTACCGTTGACCGATCCATTTTGGAAAAGTGCAGCAGAAAACGCTTGAAAGCATTCCATTTTGCCAGTTGATCAGCACCATATGGCGTATAAAATAGATTAGGCGAAGCGAAAAAGAGTAAAAGTGCAGCGATGATTAGCGCTGCCCCGAAGAGAAATAGATTAGCCCAAACCATAACAGCAACACCGCCGGCAATCATCAGGAGCGAAGGAAGACAGCCAAAGCTAACCGCTGACTTCTCGGCAAAAAATTTCTGGGTCTTTCCCAACCTGGTTACCGTGTTTTTCCATTCGACATGGAATTTATTAAAATCTTTTGGCTTCTTTCTGGCAAATCCCTGAATCTGACTGAAAGAGACAGTTTTTTTGCTGCCAGGTACTTTTTCTTCATCGGCTTCCGGGTTAAACTCTTTAAACACCGGCCCAAATAGAAAGTCAAGTACTATCTGATCGATCGAGTTTTTAACATTATCACTCAGCTGTTCAGTCAGAATAAAATCCTCGCTCTTGGATTTGCCCTGAGCAGGTTCGATCTGCAGATGCCTGCGGCGGGCCAGATCTAGTATTCCGGCAGAAAGAAATTCATTTTTTACCAGTTGTTTTTGCCAGAGATAACCGGCTACCTCAGGTGGGTAATCCCCGGGGAGTTCCCGGTAATAATCGCCTTTATAAGCTTGACCCTTGTTAGCCGCTTTGCGCCACATGCCAAAAAGTCCCAGGCCTACCGGTACGAATAGCAGCAGCGAATAAAGGGGTTGAAAATTTCTCGCTGCCCGGCTGATATTAGTTTGCGTCGCCCAACGCTTTTCCTCGCTGGTGATTGAGCTTAGCGCCTCTTTTCCACTGAACCGGGATGAGCCGGGAACAAGGGAGCGGGGAAAAGTTACCCGACCTTCCAAAAAAGTCCTCGCGGGCAGAGGCGCTATATACCAGATAATTTTTTGGGGACTCTCAATCCTGAGCTCTCCGTGAGCCGGCCCGTGCGCCCACGCCAAAACTTCACCATCAACCGCACCTGGTGGAAGAGTGAGGGCCACCCTGACGCTACCTGCCGGAAAATCCCATTCATCTCCGACAAATTTATAGTAGAGCTCTGCCACATCATCATGAACCACGATGGCATTACGGGCAATGTATTCTAGCGTAAAGGTACGCTGCTCATCTATGGCGAGAAAACTCCAGTCAACAGTAAAATAATCTTCCCCGTACACCTGGATTGCATAGGTCCCCGGCTCGGTTGTAGGAAATTGATCCACCAGGGTATAATAATAATCACCTTCACGTATGATAATCTCGCTGAAAGTATCAAGCTGATTAAAATATATTTTCTGATCTGCGCCCCTGAACTGCCCGTTAAAATTGATCGTGCGATGTTCAATAACTTTCAGGTCTCCGTTTGCCAAAATCTCAGCAGCAATATCAACCTGAAATATTTCCAGAGATCTTGCCTGTACAGAACCGGCGATTAATACCACCAGGAATAGAGAAGCAAACAGGACTATAATTCTCCGGAAATGAGTTTTTTTCTGGTTGCCAATCAAGATTGCTGCCCCCTTAACGGTTAATCTGATCCATGATTTACCTGCTTCATAACGCAATTATAGCAAAAATAATGAAATTTGCCCCTCATAATCTATAACCCGGACTGATTGCCCCGCCCTTGTAAAGGAAATAGGGGGCATCAGTCGAATTTATCCGGCATGGAGGTTATTTTATGAACGGAAAAATAAAAATTGGGGTTAGTTCATGTCTGCTCGGCAACCCTGTCCGCTACGATGGCGGACATAAGCACGACCGTTATATAACCGATGTTTTAGGGCAGTATTTTAGTTTTATCCCTGTTTGCCCCGAAGTTGAATGCGGCCTGCCGGTGCCCCGTGAAACCATGCATCTCGCCGGCGCCCCTGAAGAGCCGCGCCTGGTGACAACCAGAACCTCGATCGACTTGACTGACCAAATGCAGAGCTTTTGTTCAAAAAAAGTCCGGGAGCTGGAAAAGAGCGATCTTAGGGGTTTTATCTTTAAAAAAGATTCTCCAAGCTCAGGTCTATATCGGGTTAAAATCTATGGCGAAGCAGGCCAGGCTCAAAAGAAAGGACGCGGTTTATTTGCAGCTGCTGTTGCCAATAAATTCCCCCTGTTACCGCTCGAAGAGGAAGGACGGCTTCAGGATGCCTGGCTTCGTGAAAATTTTATTGAAAAAATATTCTGCTTCCATCGCTTCAAAGAGTTCGCTGCAGCAGACCCGGATTACAAAAAACTGATAGTTTTTCATGCGCGCCATAAATTGCAGTTGATGGCCCACAGCCCGAAACTGCTTTCAGCCATGGGCAAGATGGTGGCCGCAGGCAAAGAGATCGAGACAAAGGAACTGCTCGGTAATTACCTCAAATTGTTGATGGAAGCTCTATCAGCCAGGGCAACGGTTAAGAAAAACGTTAATGTGCTTTTTCATATAATCGGTTACTTTAAAAAACTGAACAATCGCGATGAACAGGCAGAGTTAATAGAGCTGATCGAACAATATGCCCGTCATATTGTCCCCCTGGTCGTTCCCTTAACCCTGATCAGCCATTATGTCCGAAAATATAAAATTCCTTATCTCGCCGGCCAGACCTATCTTGAACCACACCCGGCAGAACTGATGCTGCGCAACCATGTCTAGAGTTTGCTGTCCCTGATAGCTCCTGCTTGTGCCTCCCGGCTATTAGCCTGACCTGTGCAGTTGTGTTATTATTTATTTAAGATGAGCTGCGCCACCATCTGACTAAGGAGTAATGGACTTTGACTGGTATGGATCAGACTTTACCGGATCAGATTTTAAAAGCTGCAGACTACAAGAAAATGCTCCTGGGCGCCAACATTTTCTTTGATCGGGAAAAAGAAAGGATTAACGCGCTAAATGTTTTCCCTGTTCCCGACGGAGATACGGGCACTAATATGAGCATGACCCTGCAATCTGCTCTTGAAGGTTCCTTGGCTTATGAAGGTGAATCAATCGGCGAACTATCCGAAATTGTAGCCCATAAGGCACTGATGGGCGCAAGGGGCAATTCCGGGGTCATCCTTTCGCAAATTTTGCGTGGTATTGCCCGTGGCCTGCAAAAGAAAGATTATATAACACCCGGTGAATTAAGCAAGGCTTTTCAGTACGGGGTCGTTTATGCCTATAAAGCAGTTACCAAACCCGTTGAGGGCACAATTTTAACAGTAGCCCGTGAGATGGCCCGGGGGATCAGGGCCGCTTCCCGCAAAGGTGAGGATCTTTACAGCAGCATTGAAGCAGCGATCACAAACGGTAAAGAAACCCTGGCCAGAACTACAGATATGCTGCCGGCTTTAAAAGAAGCAGGAGTCGTCGATGCCGGTGGGCTGGGCTTACTGGTCTTCCTTGAAGGGTGCCTCTATGCCCTTAAAAAAACATTTAACGAATTAATTTCTCATCATAAAAAAGAGCTAACTAGCAGTAACGGTCCACCCGCGACAGTAGCCCAAAGCGGACCCGAAATCTTTAACCTCGAACACCCTTACTGTACTGAAGTTATAATACGAGCTTCCGGCCAAAGTTTCGCAGGCTTAAAAGAAAGCCTTGAAACGCTTGGCGACTCACTGCTCGTTGCCGCAGATTACAACCTGGCCAAAGTACATATCCACTCGGCGTCTCCCGGTTTAATCCTGCAAACAGCTCTCAACTATGGAACCCTGCATGACATAAAAATCGAGAATATGCTTGATCAACACCATCAGGCGTATTCTGCCAGTAAGCCGCTGGAAAAGCCGGTCCTGCTGCCGGGCACAGTCAAGCACCAGACCGGTGAAGTTGGAGTGCTATCTGTTTCATTTGGCGAGGGATTCCGTGAAATCTTTTTAAGCCTTGGAGCAGATGAAATCATCTTCGGTGGTCAGACTATGAACCCGAACGTCGAAGATCTTTTAACCGCGGTGGAAAAACTTCCACAGGAAGCCATAGTTATTCTACCAAATAATAAAAATATCATTCTGGTAGCCCAACAGGTTAAAACCCTGACAAAAAAGAGAATTGAAGTGGTTGAAAGCAGATCG
>CAYTER010000039.1:0-21117 GCA_964436815.1 uncultured Syntrophomonadaceae bacterium | reverse complement strand
GCTTACTAATGGAACTGGGTTCTTATCAATACGGTAATATGGTTTTGGTTGGGATCATCATCTACATGCTGGTGATGCTTTACATCGGCTGGTGGAGCTCCAAAAAGGTTAAAAACAGCACCGACTATATCGTTGCCGGTCGCCGGCTGCCGCTTCTTCTCACCATCGGTACGCTATTTGCCACCTGGTTTTGTGCCGGAACCCTGATGGGGGCCACTGCACAGTCATATCTCTTTGGCAACCAGGGAGTAATATTTGACCCCTGGGGCGCAGGATTGTGCCTGATCCTGACCGGTATCTTTTTCGCTCGTATCATGCGGCGCGGCGGTTACCTGACCCTGGTTGATTTTTTTGACATCCGCTACGGCCGCAAAATGGGTATTGCTTCATCGATTGTTCTCGTTGTGGCCGAAATCGGCTGGGTCGGCGCCCAGCTGGTTGCTTTCGGCAGTATTCTGCAAATCTTCACCGGTTTACCCTTAGCCTATGGTATTATCATCTCCTGCGTGGTGCTCATTCTCTATACTTATTTAGGCGGTATGTGGTCAGTCACCCTGACCGACCTGATCCAGATGATCATTTTAATTGTCGGCATTATCGTAATGCTGCCCTACGCTCTGGCGCATATCGGCGGTTGGGATTACTTTGTGGCCAATGCCGGCAACTGGGCTGAACTGCCGGCCTTTTCAATGGCACCCACTGCTGAAGAAGGCTATCTCTGGTATTTCGGGGTTCCCGGCTGGTTCTACTACATCGGGGCCTGGATGGCTATTGGCCTGGGCAGTATCCCGGCCCAGGATTTGATGCAGCGCCTCCTGTCAGCCAAGGATGAAAAAGTCGCTGTCACCAGCTCTTACATATCCGGACTGATGTACCTGGTTATCGGGATGATTCCGGTCATGCTGGGTATTATCATGTTTGAAGTAAGCGCTGACCTCACAATACCGGAAACGGAAATGATCCTGCCCTGGATGGCCATCAATTTCCTGCCCCCGGTCCTGACCGTGGTCTTTGTCGCCGGTGTCGTGGCTGCTTTGATGTCCAGCTCCGACAGCGCCATCTTAGCCGCTTCTTCAATCATCGGCTACAACGGCATGAAATATATTAAACCGAATGTCACCTCGGAAGAAACGCTGAAGGTAACCAGGGCTTTTGTACCGGTTATCGCTATCGGCTCTTTGCTGTTAGCCCTCTTTGCTGAAACCATTTACTTTCTGGTAGTTATCGCCTGGTCGATCATCTTGGTTGGGCTCTTTGCCCCCTACGCGGCAGGCTACTTCTGGAAAAAATGCAACGAAGCCGGAGCCCTGACTGGTCTGATCTGCGGTTTTACCTCCTGGATAGCCTTAAGCGTTTACTATTTCTATGCTGAAACTGCCGCCGCCAATGTGGGCATTATTGAAGAAGGGGTAGTTTTTACGGAATGGGCCATCTGGGATGCCGTTTATATCGCCTCGGTGCCGGCCTTCTTCATTTCCGTAGTGCTGATGATCGCCATTTCACTGGCTACAGCCAAGGCCAATCCGGCCAAACCGCTGGCCGATATGGATGGCAAGCCGATGCCATTGGTTAACTGGCTTGGTTGGGGTTTTAATAAAAAAAGCTCCTGACAGTCGAGGTTTTGCTACCCTAAGATCAAGAGATGGCGGAGCGCCTGCAGCATAAGGGCAGGTAATCCGCCACCTCCGTTATTTAGCGGATGTTTTTCCTAAAACCGCAGCGGTTGGTGAGATAGAGTCATTCCTGATTCCGGGCATGAGCCTCAGGATTGCAGCTGAGCGCCAAAAGCAGGCTGCCCACGGCATGTTCGCGTTCCATCGGATGGCGCATCGGCATTTCTGGGTGAATAGTGTAACTGTTGTTTCGGCCTATCTTGTGCCGGACGATATAGCCGTCTGCTTCCAGGTCGTAAATAACTTTTTGAATCGCCCGCTCCGTTATCCCAATATCCTGGGCAATTTTACGTGTTGTGGTCTGTGGTGATTTGGCGAGATAAGCAAGGACCCGACCGTGGTTGGTCAAAAATGTCCACTGAGTTTTATTATTCATATCCGGTTCTCCTTAAAAGCCCATTGAAAAAGAGCCTTCGTATTCATGTTCTATAAACAAGAATCTTTTTTATGCAAATTTTTTCGTAAAATACTTTACATACAATCATAAAAGAATCCGTTTTTGGTGTCAAATGCAGGGTCCAGGCAGACACTATATTGTAACTTTGAAGATTACGGCAATTACCTATAAAAAAATATTAAAAAGAGATATTTTTATTATTGCATTTACCAAAGTGTTTAAATATAATATGATATACGAAATAAAATTCATATAAATAAAATCGTGAATAAAACAAATAGTAGGACTATTGATTTAGGGCCATCGGATTTGGAATAAGTTTATTAAGCAAAGTTAATATTTTCACAATAAATACTGGTTTTGTGCCGGAATGGAGTGATCTTCAGACGATGCTAAAAACATTTAACAGAGGGGTATATCTGCCCCACCACAAAAAGCTATCTGATAAAAACCCAATCAAGAATGTTGAGTTGCCAGAAGAAGTTGTAATACACCTGCATCAACACACTGGAGCACCCTGTCATGCTGTTGTTAGTGTTGGTGACCATTTAAAAA
Source organism: uncultured Syntrophomonadaceae bacterium (assembly GCA_964436815.1). Taxonomy (GTDB): domain Bacteria; phylum Bacillota; class Dethiobacteria; order DTU022; family DTU022; genus UBA993. The sequence goes on along the minus strand of CAYTER010000039.1, from coordinate 18,492 downwards.
CAGGACAGGTTATTGGAGAAAGCGATGCTTTTGTATCTGCTTTGACCCACTCCAGCATCGACGGCACTGTAACGGCTATCGAACCAAGATCTTCTTTTACCGGTTCAGTAGTAGAAAGCGTAGTTATTAAAGCCGACCCTAATCAGGCCGACCCTAAATGGGATGAGAGAGATTATAAAAAACTGACGGCTGACGAAATTAAGAAGGCAGTTAAAGAAGCTGGTATTGTGGGGATGGGCGGCGCAGCCTTCCCGACCCATGTTAAGCTTAGCCCCTCTAAAAGTATTGATGCTGTTATTATCAATGCCTGTGAATGCGAACCCTTCCTAACCTGCGACCACCGCATGATGATTGAAGAAGCCGAAAAAATGATTGAAGGAGCCAAGCTGATTGCCCGAACTGTTAGTGCCCCCAGAATAGTGCTGGGTGTTGAAGCTAACAAACCGGATGGAATAGAAAGGTTGCAGGAGATTATTAAAGATATAAGCAGCATAGAAATAGTTGTTTTGGATGTAAAATACCCTCAGGGTGCAGAAAAGCAGCTGATCAAAGCGGCAATGGGCCGCGAAGTGCCACCGGGCAAACTTCCATTCGATGTGGGAGTGGTGGTGCAAAATGTGGCCACGGCAATTGCTGTATACGAAGCCTGCCGTTACAATAAGCCACTGTATGAGCGAGTATTGACAGTTACCGGGGATGCAGTTACCAACCCAGGCAACTATCGTGTGCGCATCGGCACCTCTATCGAACATATAATAGAACAATGTGGTGGTATTAAAGGATCGTCTTACGTAAAAGATGATCTGGATACAAGCGAAGTACGCTATCCCATTTCTTCATTGACTCACCTGGTCGGCAAGATTATTATCGGTGGTCCGATGACGGGATGGGCTCAAAGCCGTTTAGACGTGCCTATAGTCAAAGGCACCAGCGGTATTCTTGTTTTTTCTCCCGATCATGTTGCCAAAACAGATCATATAGCTTGCGTCCGCTGCACAAAATGCGTTGAACATTGTCCCATGTTTCTCTATCCAAATTATATAGGAGTATATTCTGAGACCGGCAGGCACGATCTGGCTGCAGAATGGGGAGCCATGGACTGTTTTGAATGCGGAGTATGTGTTTACGTATGCCCTTCAAACCGGCCAATCGTTCAGTTTGTCAGGGAAACGAAAAAAGCCAGGGCCGCAAAGGTAATCAAAAAATAACAATTAATTCAGGCAAGGAAAATAATAAGTGGGAGGGATACTCAGCAAATGGAAGACCTTGATTTGAAATTAACAGTATCTTCATCACCTCATCTTAGGATGCCGGATACAGTTTCGCATGCAATGCGCGATGTTATTATCGCTTTGTTGCCGGTTACCCTTGTTTCCATCTTTTTATTTCGCTATTATGCGGTTTTTTTAATAGCTGTTTGTTTGGTTACTGCAGCATTGACAGAAATATTGTTTCGAAAGATTTTAAACAAACCGGTAGCTCTTCATGATGGCAGCGCCCTGGTGACAGGACTTTTTGTTGCCATGTTATTTGCTCCGGCGACAGCCTGGTGGACGGCTGCACTGGCTACTTTTATTGGCGTTGGCGTTGCCAAAGAGCTGATGGGTGGTCTGGGCTGGAATCGCTTTAACCCGGCGCTTTTTGGACGGCTTACAGTAATCATGATTTATCCCCTCTTTTATTATGTAACTGAAGCTTTTGCGCCACTTCGCCCCTACTTTGGGCCTATTGATGCAATTACCCAGGGCACGCCTCTGGCTCAGATGATCCAGGGTGTTAATTTGCCCCCGTTAAGTCAGCTCTTTTTTGCTTACCCGGGAGGCTCCTTAAGTGAAACCTCGGCTCTTGCCTTATTGGCAGGTGGTGTTTTCTTAATCATTCGCAAACATATTACCTGGCACACTCCAGCAGCAATAATCGGTACTGTTGCGTTCATGGCATTGATCCTGGGAGAGAGCCCCCTTTATCACATTATTGCAGGTGGTGTAATAATCGGAGCTTTCTTTATGGCCACTGACTGGGTAACCAGCCCAATCACACCCAAGGGTAAAGTAATTTTTGGAGTAGCGATCGGGATCCTACTCATGTTATTTCGTGTTCCGCTGGCCCCGACCGAAGGAATGGCTTTCTCGATCTTGATCATGAACTTTTTTGTACCCTTGATTGATCTTAAAACTAAGCGGCCGAAGTTCGGCGAAGTTGAAGAAAAGCGGGGTTTTCCAATATTTAAGCCGAAAGCAACTGCTATCGAGGGTGAATAGTTAATATGTTTTCGGTATTGGCGATTACAGTTCATGAAAGGTTGAAATATTCAGGGGGTGATTGTTAATGAGTGAAATACCTCGCCGTAACTTTCTAAAAACTGCATCGGCAATTACAGCTGCAGCCTGCCTGACAAATTTTGCCCTGCCTAAAGCAGTCGCTGAGGAAGGTTCAGACCAAAAAGTGGCAATGCTGATTGATACTTCAAAATGTACCGGTTGCCGATCCTGCATGATTGCCTGTAACAAGTGGAATGAACTGCCACTTGATGTGAATAAATTTCATGTTGTTGAAGAAGGCCGTCCCCGGTTCAGCTCCACCCGTTGGGTTGATGTGGTTTTCAATCGTTTTAACGGTGAAGGAAGAAGCACAAATGAGAATTGGTTATATACGCGGTTTAGCTGTATGCACTGCACTGATGCAGCATGTGTTAAGGTTTGCCCTGTTGGTGCAATTGAGCATTCAGATTTGGGAACAGTAGGTATCAATCCCAGGCGCTGCATCGGCTGTAACTACTGTATTGCCAACTGTACCTTTAATGTAATCGGATTTGACCGGGCCCGTAATATTGCCCGTAAGTGTACTTTGTGCTCAGATAGGCTGGCTCGGGGAATGATACCGGCTTGTGCTCAAGCCTGTTTCCCCGGCGCAATAACTTATGGATCCAGAAAAAACATCCTTTTAGCCGCCGGCGCAAGGGTAGAAGAATTAAAAAGAATAGGCTCGATCACGGCTGATATCTACGGGCAAAAGGAACTTAAAGGGCTGGCTATGATTTACGTTTTAGAAAAGGGTCTGGAAAACAGCGAAGCTAATTATGCTTTACCGGAGAATCCGCAGGTTCCACAGGCTGCGAATTTTTGGAGCACAATATTTAAGCCCTTTCGCTCAATTCTTGTAGCGGCCCTGCTTTTTGCCTTATGGGTCAACAAAGGCGATTCAACAGTCAGAAGTAAATAGGTTAGCGCCGTATAATTTTTTATTTTTGTTAAGGAGGTAGACCATGACTGGAAATAAAGGGCAATATGATCAGGTTTTTAAAATGCTTGAATTAAAGGGCTTATCAAGGCGAAATTTTATCAAATATTGTTCCGCAACGGCTGCCTTATTCGGTCTCGATTATTATTTTGGTTTCCGTTTCGCAGAAGCAGCGACAGTGGCGATCGGTAAAAAGCCGATAATCTGGATTAACGGGCAGGGCTGCACCGGCTGTAACTGTTCACTTTTATCCTCAATGAGCCCCGGCCCGGCGGAGATCCTTTTAGACCTGGTTTCGATGCGCTTTAATACAACGATTATGAACTCTGCAGGATATTTAAGTGCAGAAACACTGTTGGAGACGGCTGAAGAAGGCGGTCATATTTTGTTGGTTGAAGGATCAATCCCCACCGCAGATCCTCGCTATTGTATGGTAGAGGGGATGGCTTTTGACGAACTACTCCGCAAAACTTCAAAAAATGCTGCCGCAGTTATTGCCGTCGGCACCTGTTCAGCTTTTGGGGGTATCCCCAGAGCCGGCATCACCGGAGCGGTGAGCGTTGAAGAAATAATCACCGATAAGCCTGTTGTTAATATCCCGGGTTGTCCCTTTAATCCAAACTGGCTGGTTGGCACCCTGCTTTATTATCTTAATTTTAATGAACTGCCGCCACTTGATAACCTTAAGCGGCCTCAGGCCTATTTCGGTAACCATTTTGTGCATGATACCTGCCCCAGAGTCGGCTACTTTGAAAAAGGCCAGTTTCTGACCAACTGGAATAATCCTTCCACAATAGACTGGTGTTTGTTGAAAATGGGTTGCAAGGGACCGGTTACTCACTCCGACTGCAACCGGAACTGGTTTAACGACGGGGTTAATTCCTGTATTCGCTCAGGGTCTCCATGTGCAGGCTGCGTAGAACCACAGTTTTACAAAGAATTGGCACCGCTTTATGTATCACCTTTAATTGCTGACGGTGCGGTATTGGAACCGGTGGCGCAGCCTGCTCGCGGTATTGATCCGGCCTCGGTTGCACTGGGCGCCGGAGTCGTTGCAGCACCTTTTATAGCCTATAAAGTAGCTGAACTACTGAAAAAGAACAAGGACGGTGATAAAGAACATGGCGAATAAAATTACAATTGATCCGGTAACCAGAATTGAAGGGCACCTTAAGATTGAGGTTGAAGTAGAAAACGGCCTGGTCAGCGACGCCCGGTTGGTGGGCACCATGTTTAGAGGCCTTGAGCAGTTGGTAGAGGGAAAAGATCCCCGCGATGTGCCCTATGTTGTTGAGAGAGCTTGCGGTGTCTGAAGCGGGGTCCATGGTTGGTCCTCGTGTAGGGCCGTTGAAGAAGCTCATGGCGCTGTGGTTCCCGATATGGGCCGGCTTTTACGCAATCTCATTATGGGCGCCCTGTGGTTACATGATGGCGTGTTACACTTTTATCACCTCTCAGCCCTTGATTATCTGGATCCTACGGCAGTTCTTTCCTATAACGGTAACGTGCCTGAATTACTGGCGGTGAAAGCTAAAATTAGAGCTTTGGCCGAAGCCGGGGATTTACATCCAGTTTTGCCGGCCTATAAACCTGATGAGTTTTGCGTCCGCGATCCGGAATTGGTGACCCAGCTCGTATACAACTATCTGAAAGCGCTTGATATCCAGGCCAAAGGAAGAAAGGCAGCTGCCATCTTTTCAGGCAAGCAGCCACATCACTCTTCCATGGTCGTAGGAGGAGTGACCTTCTATCCAACGCTGGGGCAGATAGAGCAGTTTAGAGGGATTATAAATGAGATTGTTGATTTTGTTAAAAACACCTATATTCCTGATGCCCTGTTATTAGCAAAGGGGCCCCTGGTTCCGCTGGAACAGGCTTCCATCGGGGCTGCTGCAGGCCACTATTTTAGCGTTGGCGGTTATCATCTTGACCAGGAGGGTAAAAACCTTTTATATCCCAGCGGGGTAATATTGAATAATAATTTTAACAATATCCTGCCCTTTGATCATGATGAAATCCGTGAAGAAGTTGACTATGCCTGGTACAACGATGAACCGAGACCCGGGAAGCCGGAAGATCGAGTAACTGAGGTAAATTTGGATAAGGAAAAAGGCTATACTTTTGTGAAAGCGCCCAGGTACCAGGGCAAACCAATGGAAGTGGGGCCTCTGGCCCGGATGCTGGTCATGCAGCCTGATGCTTTTATGGGTCTGATGAAAGAATTAAATGTTACAAAACCGGGAGTTGTCATGCGCCATGCGGCAAGGGCTGTTGATACACTAATCATGGCTGATACAATAACCGGCTGGATTGACGAGCTGGTAGTGAAGATTGGTTCCACCGGGGTATATGGCGCAGATGGTGATGCGCAGATTCATGATACCGATCGCTGGGATCCGCCATTTGAAGGTGCCGGAAAGGGACTGATCGAGGCGCCCAGGGGAGCTTTGGGCCATTACATCACAATCTATGATCGTAAGGTTAAGCGATATCAGATGGTTGTTCCAACCACCTGGAATGCATCGCCCAGAGATAACGCAGGGCAAAGAGGCCCGATGGAAGAGGCGTTAATCGGCGCGCCGGTACCTGATCCGGATAACCCCTTAAACCCTGTCCGGATAATCCGTTCCTTTAACCCTTGTCTGGCTTGTGCCATACATATTATCCACCCTAAGGGAAACAGGGTTGTGGCGATGAACCCCGGCTGTTAAACAATAAGCAGGCTGCCTGTTCCAGGTGGCCTGCCTATGATTACTCAAAGTTTAGAAAGGAACACTATGCTGAGAGAAGAAACCATGAAAAAAGAGCTTTTAGTTTTGGGGGTGGGCAATTTTCTCTGCGGTGATGACGGTGTGGGACCGGTTCTTGCGGAGAAGATGATGTCATCGTTCATGGATGACAAACATATAGACATTATTAATGGTGGCACTATTGGGTTAGGGCTGCTTTACCTGCTCGAAAATTACTCGAATATTATTTTTTTGGATGCCGTGGATGTTGGCGCCAGCCCCGGAGAAGTTTTCAAGTATTCACTGGAAGATTTAGAAGCAATCCATTCCGAAAAGCAGATATCTTCGCACCAGTCGGATCCCTGCGGATTGCTTCGGTATGCCCGGGCAACGGGAATCTCACCCGGCAGTGTAACCATAATAGGTATTCAAATTGAACAAATTGGCAATGCAATTGGGTTGAGCGAGGCTTTAATAAATAAACTGCCTGCTATCGAAGCCCTGATCAGAAAAGAGATAGAGGTAATTATAAATCAATGCATGAATTGTCATTAGTACAATCTATTATAGAAACGGTAGAGAGCGATGCCCGTTGCAAAGGGATCAGCAAAGTGACGCGCTTGCAAATTGTGGCTGGCGAGCTTGCCCCGGTAAACCATAGGGCACTCAGTTTTGCCTTGGAAAATGTTGTAAAAGGAACGATGTTAGAGCTCACCCAGATCGAGTTTACTATAAAAGAAGCCCGGGAAAACTGTACTGCCTGCAAGCTTGAGTTCAAGCCTCAACCTCCCTTTTACCAGTGTCCGGCATGCGATAAAACTGCTTTTCCGGAAGCTGAAAGCAGAACAGTTTATATAGACTTTTACGAAGGGGAGTAGCAATGCGCGTCTACCTGGCTAAAGATCTTCTTCAGGCAAATCAATACAACGCTATAGAAAATCGTAAGATCCTGGCAAAATACAATACCCTCATGGTGAATATACTGGGTTCACCCGGCTGTGGCAAAACTACTCTTCTGCAGCGAACCCTGCCGGATCTATCAGGCTACCGGGTTTCTGTAATCGAAGGAGATCTTTACACATCCGAAGATGCCGAAAAACTGGCACCCTGGTGTGACCGGGTATTGCAGATCAACACCGAGGGTGCTTGTCACCTGGAGGCGGGTCAAATCGGGCAGCTAATGGTTGAAGAAAATCTGTCGCAGTCGGATATTTTGTTTGTGGAAAATATCGGTAACCTGGTCTGCCCGGCCGAATTCGATCTGGGAGAAGACTTAAGAGTTGCCCTGGTTAGTGTTACAGAAGGTAATGACAAACCGCGCAAATATCCGCTGGTGTTTAAAAACGCTTCCGCAGTGATTATTACCAAGATTGACCTGCTGCCACACTGTAATTTTTCTGTTGCCGGGGCAGAAGAAGATCTGTACCGGATCAACCCCGATTTAGAGATTTTTAAATTATCGACCGAAAACGGCATGGGGATGACAGAATGGATCCAATGGTTACTTGTTCAGACCAAAGTGAAGCGCTGATTGGCTTAGAAATCAGGGCCAAAGGTATTGTTCAGGGCGTAGGGTTCAGGCCCTATATTTACCGCCTGGCTCTTGCTCATGAATTGCGTGGTTGGGTAAGAAACGAAAATGGGTCGGTATTGATCACGGTGGAAGGTCTTGAGACAAACATCAATTCTTTCTTGGAGCAAATCATCTTAAAGCAGCCGTGTCTGGCCATGATCAGCACTCTGGAGCAGAAGAGAGTTAATTTAAAGGACTACGATAAATTTTCAATTGATTTAAGCAAAGGCAGCACGGATCACAATTTGGGCATACCGGCTGATATTGCAGTATGTCGGGAGTGTTTGGAAGAACTTTGCAATCCTGCTGACAGGCACTATCTTTACCCTTTTACCAATTGTACAAACTGCGGACCCCGTTTTACAATAATTGAAGCTACGCCTTACGATCGCGAAAAGACATCGATGAATCCTTTTTTTATCTGCCCAGACTGTGAAGCGGAATACCATGATCCGGCTAACAGGCGCTTTCACGCACAGCCGATTGCCTGCCCTGCCTGTGGCCCACACCTACGGGTATTGAATCAGAGCGGCAGGGTGGTTATTGCAGAAAAGCAGTGGCTTAAATTTTTCCACGACCAGATCTCCTTAGGCAAGATTATTGCTGTCAAGGGGCTGGGTGGGTTTCACCTCTGCTGCGCAGCCACTGAAGCTACCGTGACTGAGCTGCGCAGCAGAAAGAACAGGTCTGCCAAGCCTTTTGCCCTGCTCTGCCGGGATCTGGCAACAGCATCTAAATATTGTCTTATTAGCGAGAGTGAAGCAGCCTGGCTCGTTTCTCCCCAGGCACCGGTTGTTCTGCTCTCCGCAACTGAAAGTTGTACTTTACCGTCTAACATCAACCCCGGCCTGGCGACTCTGGGCATTATGCTTCCTTATACCCCCCTGCATCATCTGATCATGAAAGGCCCTCACGAGATGTTGATCTTTACGAGCGCCAATGCCGGCGGGTTGCCCATTGTGAAGGATAATGACGAAGCGCTAAAAAGCCTGCAGGGGATAGCGGACTATTATCTAACACACAACCGGCAAATAGTTCAGCGCTGCGATGACTCAGTGGTCAGCCTGAAAACCGGCAGTCTGCAAATACACAGGAGGTCGAGGGGTTTTACGCCGTTGCCACTGGCACTTAAGTACTCAAGTGAAGCGACCGTCCTCGGCGCCGGTGCGGAGTTGAAAAATACATTTTGCCTGGTGAAGGGCAATGAAGCCATACTCAGCCAGCATCACGGAGAAATAGACACGATCGAAGCCGAAAAAGCTTACCTGGAAAGCCTGAACCAGATGATGAAACTGCTTAATACCGCAATAGATGCCGTGGGGTTCGACCTGCATCCCGCTTACAACATATCCGCCCTGGCCGCAAATATCCCTGCCGACCGGTATTATGGCGTTTACCACCATCATGCTCACTTTGCCTCCTGCCTGGCCGAAAATGGTTATAACCATCAGGCTATCGGGGTGATTCTTGACGGTACCGGCTACGGGGAAGATGGGGCGATCTGGGGTTTTGAAATATTATCCGGTGAATTCTTGTCCTATAACAGGGAATACCATCAAAGTTATCTCCCCCAGCCAGGCGGTGAATTGGCGACTGGTTCACCATGGCGGGTTGCTGTCAGCTATCTGCTGCAGGCCATGGGTTCTGCAGGTCTGGACGCCGCTGGTGAATTGTTTGGTGATCGGTTTAAGGAGGAACTGCCAATTGTTTCCTGGCAGCTTGAAAATAATATCAATACTATCCTGTCTTCAAGTTGCGGCCGCCTTTTCGATGCCGTAGCTGCTATCCTTGGCATCTGCCAGGTTAATACTTACGACGGGCAGGCTGCAATACAGCTTTCGGAACTGTTAGTTTCGGAGGTGCCGACAACAGAAGTTGATAGCTATCCTTTTACCATTACCGGTGATCAAATCAATTTTTTACCGATGTTTCCTGCCCTTCTGCAGGACTTAAAAGCTGGAAGAAAAGGAGAATATCTGGCCCGGCGCTTTCACGACACCTTGGCCCTGGCAATCAATGATGCTGTGGTAAGAGTAGCGGAACGCACCGGCATAGATACAGTGGCTCTTTCCGGGGGTGTCTGGCATAATCCTTACCTGCTGAAAAAGACTGTTCAGCTGTTAAATGAAAAAAAACTTATGGTGCTGCTGCAAAAGCAAGTTCCACCCAACGACGGGGGGCTGTCGCTGGGTCAGGCAGCAATAGTATCCTGGAGGTGGCAAAACGATGTGCCTGGGTATACCAATGCTTCTGCAGGAGATAGACAGTAATCGAATGGGATATGCTGAAACTCTTGGTGTCAGCAGAAAAATCAGCCTGCGCCTGGTTCCGGATGCGCAGGTAGGTGATTACTTACTGGTGCATGCCGGTTTTGCCATAGAAAAGATAGACATTGAAGAGGCTGCAGAAATTTTGACTATCTTTCAGGAAGCGATCGGGGACGTGGACAGGTGATTACAGCGTACAAGAAGCAGGGAGCTAAATACCGGGCAGCAACCGCATACTTAATTGAGCAGATCAACCTTAATGGGCACAGGCTGGCGAACGATTTAGGGCGCAAAATTAAAATTATGGAAGTCTGCGGTACCCACACGGTGGCTTTCGCGCGTTCGGGGATCACGGAGATGGTAAGCACATTTTTAGATTTAAGAAGTGGCCCGGGGTGCCCGATTTGTGTAACTCATCAAAGCGACCTGGATCAGATTTTTTCACTGTGTGGTAGGCAGGACGTGGTCATCGCTACTTTTGGCGATCTGCTTCGGGTTCCGGGCACATATACAACCCTGGAAAAGGAAAAGGCCAGGGGCAGTCAGGTTCAAATCTGCTACTCACCACTGGAAGCGATTGATATAGCCGCTGGTCTGCCTCATGTGAAAGTTATTTTTATCGCCATCGGTTTTGAAACCACAGCACCGCTAATTGCGTCAACGATCATTAGTGCAAAACAAGACAACCTGAATAACTTTTGGGTCTTTCCCCTGTTGAAGCTTGTACCTCCTGCCCTTCAGATATTATTAAATAATAATCAAAAGCTTGGGCTGGATGGGTTTATCCTGCCCGGTCACGTATCAGCTATTCTTGGTCGTAATGCTTTTAATTTCATCAGTAATTACCAGATACCCGCTGTGGTATCCGGTTTTGAAGATCTCGATCTGCTGAGTGGGTTATCCAGGTTGCTGCAGTTGATTATGGACGAGAAAAACGAAATCGCCAATGCTTATTCGTATGTTGTCAGTGATAAAGGCAATAAAACTGCCCGGGATCTGATAGATAAATGCTTTGCAGTAGAAGAAAACACCCTGTGGAGAGGGTTTGGCAGCCTCCCGGCAAGCGGGTTGAAACTGCGCGAGTCGTACTCAACTTATGATGCAAGGAATTACTTTGAAACAGCGTTCAACGAATCTACAATCGACTTGGGCTGCTTGTGCGGTGAAGTGATCACCGGCTTGATAAAGCCGGCACAGTGCCCTCTGTATGGCAATAAATGTACTCCCTCCACACCAGTTGGCCCCTGTATGATAACTCCGGAAGGAGCCTGTGGAGCTTATTATCAATATCTGTAACAGGAGAATTCTTCATGCAAAATGAAAGAAAGTCTGGCCAGATCATTTTATCGAGTCATGGCGATGGTGGTTTGTTAACTCACCAGCTTCTTGATGAGCTGTTTTTACCGGCCTTTAGCAATCAGTGGCTTGATGAGGGTACAGATGCCGCCATGCTTAAGCTAAACGATCTGCGCGTGGCCGTAACAACTGACTCATTCGTAGTATCGCCTCTCTTTTTCAAGGGTGGTGATATAGGTAAACTGGCCATTTGCGGCACTGTAAATGACCTTGTTGTCAGCGGTGCCCGCCCGCTCTGGCTGACTGCTGCTTTTATCCTTTCCGAAGGAATGGCCATAGACCGGCTAAAACTGATCATCAGATCCATGGAAGAGACGGCGGCTGCTTTAAATGTGCCAATCGTAGCTGGAGATACTAAGGTAATCAACAGCGGTGATCCGGAAAACCTTATTATCAATACCACCGGTATTGGTTTGATTGATCCGGATACCGCATTGCACCCGAAAAACATCGAACCCTCGGACGTAGTGATAGTGAGCGGCAGTGTAGGCGATCACGGTGCTGCGATTATCGCAGAAAGAGTTGGTTTTAAAGATGATAATATTCCTTCCAGCGATTGCGCACCGCTGCTTTCGCTGTTTGACGAGCTAAAAGACTTCTATAAGTCTATCAGGGTAATGCGCGACCCTACCAGGGGTGGTTTGGCCACAACCATGGTCGAACTTGCCAGAAGCAGTGGTGTTGATATATACCTGGAAGAGAATTCTATTCCGGTTAAACCAGAGGTAGCCGCTATATCCGGCATGCTAGGTGTCGATCCTTATTACCTTGCTTCCGAGGGGAGGATGATAATGATTGCTGCGGAAAAAGCAGGAGCAAAAATTATAGATAAATTGCACTCAATTCATGGGATAGAAGATAGTGCGATAATCGGCTATGCAATTAAAGGCGCGGGAAACGTTTTCCTGAAAACCAGACTGGGTGGAACCAGGAGGTTAAAAATGTTGTCTGGTACTCCACTTCCCCGTATCTGCTAAAAAAAGCAACGTATAAAAAGGTCATTGACAGGGGGCCTTGTTTTTTTTATACTCTATAAACACGAAACCTTATTTATGCATTATAATTCGTAATATATTATACATACAACATAAAAGAAACTGCTTCCGGTGTCAACTACAGGAGCTATCCGGTTTAAAAGCCATAGATTGCCTTATGGGAGACTAAAGGTCAATAATGAACTTCGCCACCTGCCTGAATTGTATCGACGGAAGAACCCAGTTATCGGTCCTCTCCTGGATCACCGGTAACTACGGCTACGAATACGTGGATTTAATCACAGAGCCGGGCATTGCCGGCAAACTCGCCTATGACGTATGCACCGCATCATGCATTATTGATAAAGCACAGCTCTCCTGCACCTGTCACGGTTCAAAACATATTTTTATCGCCGGCCATCATGATTGTGCCATCTATGAAGGGAATGACCGAAGGCACCGGGTAGATCTAAGCGTTGCCTTAAAACGGGTTGAAGAACTCTTCCCGCAGCTACGGGTAACCGGTTTATGGGTTAATGAACATGGTGCAGTGGAAGAAGTAACAAGCCAGATATCTTCCGCTTTATATCAACCTGCTGAACTGGGTGAACAATGATGAAAAAAATCGATAAAGTGCTTGTCGCCAACCGAGGGGTACCGGCGGTTAGAATTATGCACACCTGCCGGGACAGGAAAATAAAAACGGCAGCGGTCTACAGCACCCCGGACCGGCTTGCCCATCATGTGGTGATGGCCGACACCGCCTACCATATCGGCGATGCGCCTCCGGGCGACTCCTACTTAAATATTGATAAAATAATCCGGGCTGCTTTTAAGGCAAATGCTGATGCGGTGCACCCCGGTTGGGGTTTCCTGGCTGAGAACGACCTTTTTGCCCGCCGGGTGGAGGAGGCCGGCCTGGTGTGGATTGGGCCTCCGCCTGCTGTGATCCGCGCGGTGGGCGATAAAATAGAATCTAAAAAAATCGCCGTTGATTGCGGCTTGCCGGTGATCCCCGGGCTCAGCAATGTCACCGTTGAAGCTGAAATAGAAGCGTGGATGAAGCAGGAATCGATCGACTTTCCGATTATGATCAAAGCCTCGGCCAGCGGAGGCGGCAAAGGAATGCTCAAGGTAGAAAACCGCGCCCAGATCCCGGAAGCCCTGAGCAGGGTGAAATCTGAAGGGGTAAGGTTTTTTGGTGACGACACGCTGCTTGTGGAAAAATATATCGAACGGGGCCGCCATATCGAAGTGCAGATTGTGGCCGATTTTTTCGGTCAGTTAGTGCACCTATACGAGCGGGAATGCACCATCCAGAGGCGCAATCAGAAGATAATTGAAGAAGCGCCTTCGCCCACTTTAGATGACGAGCTGCGTGAAGAGCTCTGCTCGGCGGCACTTAAGCTGATGCGAAAAATCGGTTATGTATCGGCAGGCACGGTGGAATTTCTCTTCGATTCGGCCCGCCGCAAATATTACTTTCTGGAAGTGAATGCCCGCCTGCAGGTAGAGCACGGTATCACTGAACTGGTTACCGGCCTCGATATTGTGGGCATCATGATTGACGTGGCGGCCGGAAAACCGCTTAGCTTTCAGCAGTCCGATATCCGGCCGAACCGGTGGGCCCTGGAAGTGCGCTTAAATGCCGAAGACCCCCGAACCTTCAGCCCTTCCTTCGGCACCATATCGCGCCTTTATTCACCCCAGGGGCCGGCGGTGAGACTTTCCCCCGGCTACTACGAAGGCGCGGAGATCCCCCCCTACTACGATTCCCTGATCATGCTGCTCATGGCCACCGGCGCCGACCGGGAAGATGCGATCCGGGTTATGGATCGGGCAATCAGCAAGAACCTGCGTGTCGAAGGGGTAAAAACCATTATTCCCCTTTTGTTGAGCATCATCCGGCACCCCAAATTTATCGCCGGTGAAATATCGACCCGCTTTATCGAGGAACACTTGGAAGAGCTGATCTCCATGTTTATCGAAAAAGAAAGCGAAGATGAAATGCTTAAAATAGCCAGGTACGTAGCAGAAATCTCGGCGCTTGGCACTCCAAAATGGATTTGAGGGAGAAAACCATGCAGGATTATATACTAGTCAAACCAGGTCTTTCCCCTGCGGAAATTGTTAAACGGCTTACCGAGCTGAAAGGGGTTTGTCTCACTTCGACTACGATGCGCGATGCCGGCCAGTCGGACTATAAAAACCGCCTGCGAATCTACGATTTAAAAACGCTTGCCCATTATTACAACAAGATGGGGATCTTCAGCGTTGAATGTCACGGCGGCGCTCGCTGGCATGTAGGGGTTATGAACCGCAAGGAATGCCCCTTTGAGGAAATAGAAATATTAAGAAACCTGATGCCCAATGTGCTGCTGCAAACACTGATCCGGGAAACCAGCCTCTGGGGCTACCGCCCGTACCCCTCCAATGTCATTAGATATATCGTACAAAGGGTTGATATCGATGTTTGGCGCTGCTTCTCTTTCTTAAACGATATTCGTAACATGCAGGTTGTTGCGGAAGAAGTGATGAAGCGCGGCAAGCTCTTTTCGCCGGCAGTCTGCTTCACCCAGGCCGACTGGGCTGATGATCACTACTACCTGGGCGTGGTCAGGGATATCGTGGATATGTGCGGTGGCACCGGTGAGATCATCCTTTGTATCAAGGATATGGCCGGAGTAGGCAGTCCGCGCCGGATCGGCGGCCTGGTGGAGGCTATTATCCAAGAATACCCGGAATTAATTGTTCAATATCACCGCCATACGACTGATGGCTTGGCCGTACCCGCCCTGTTGGCGGCGGCAAAAGCCGGAGCAAAAATTCTTGATGTGCAGGAAGATTCCCTGGCCCGCTTTTACGGTCAGTCGCCGATGCTCGCTGTCGAGGCTTACTTAGAAGAATCCGGAATCCCGGTGCACTTAAACCGGAAAGAGGCGGAAGGTGCCGTACAGAAAGTGCGCGACTGGATCCGCAACTATGAATGGGCGGAATCACCGTTTAAAGGTTTTGACCACCAGGTCTTGCGTCATCGTATGCCGGGCGGCGCTTTTCCAAGCTCTTTCGAGCAGGCCGAAAAAGGCGATTTTCTGCAGCTGATGCCTGAGATTCTGATAACCATGTCTCACTATAACCGGATTATCCGCTATTTTGATGTAACGCCGGGCTCCCAGATCACCTGGGTTACCTGCAGCGGTATTGTTAACCGTTATATGAAAGAAAAAGGCAAAGCCGGGGTTAATCATCTGCTCGATTTACTGGCCAAATTTATTGAGGAAAACGAACAGGATATCAGTCAGATGGATCAAGATGAGCAGGATGAACTCTATCTTTTATTCAGAAGCGCGCCCGGTGATTTCAAAAACCTGATCTTAGGTAAGTATGGAGCCCTGCCCATGGGTTGGCCTGCCGACTGGGTTTATGCAAGCGCTTTTGGCGACGAATGGAAAGGTAAAATGGCAGAGCGCAGCAGCCGGTCCCCCCTGGAGATGCTGCGTGATGAAGATCTAGAACAACAAAGGTTTAACCTGGCTGCTGCGCTCGGTAAAAAACCTTCTGAAGAAGAATTTATACTCTACCTGATGCACCCAAAAGACGCCCTTGAATTCATTAAATTCAGGGAGTGTTACGGGGAGGCGCCGCTGGTTTTGCCAACAGATGTCTGGCGGGAGGGGTTGCACAATTCCGGCGGCAGAGTTGATTTTGATTTTTGGGGTAAACCCTGTTCCATCGAGCTGGTTTCCATCGGAGGAGAATACCAGGGCTCCATCCATGTGGTGATGCGGGTTAACAATCAAACCAGGGTTTATGCTGTTGACATGCCCGGGGCAAAAGCGGAAGGAATCAGGATAGCCACCGGTCCCAACGAAGTGGCGGCACCTCTTAACGGAAACCTTTGGCGGATCGGCAACCTTCGGAGAGGTCCGCTGAAAGTAGGTGATATTATCTACAAGGGAGAAGAAATTGCCAATATCGAAGCGATGAAAATGGAAAACGCCGTTAGCGCGCCCTTTGACGGTCAAATTGTGGAAATTTCCGTTAAGTTAAACGACATCGTCCAGGAAGGACAACTGCTTTTTGTATTGAAAGATTACAATCCGGCGGCAGTGCGATCCCAACCGGATGACACCTGTGCAATACAGGAAAATAATGAACAATAATTGCCGCTTTCGCATTATTATAGTACTGTATACATCCAAATATGGGATTATTAAAGGGGATTATAAAGGGGAGGTTAACCATGAAACTTGATTTACTATCAACCGATAAAGTGATCATTACGGCAGCAATAACCGGGGGTGTGCATGACAAATCAGCTAACCCGGCCTTACCGGTCACCCCGGAACAGCAGGCCCAGGATGCTCTTGACTGTTACAATGCCGGTGCTGCCATCGTCCATATCCAAGCCAGGGATAATGAGGGGCAGAGCTCTGGCGATGCGGAGCTTTACAGCCATATCCTGACGCTCATTGGAGAAAAATGCCCGATCATTCGGCAAATCGGTAATGGAATCGGTATCCGGATGGATAGTAATAATCATATTGTTATGCCATCGCTTGAAGAAAGATATAACCTGCTGACTATTAACCCCCAGGCGGAAATGCACACCATAAAAGCCGGTACCTTTGAATTCAGAACTCCTTACGGCGCAACGACTTTTTACAACCCCGTTTCATTTAATGAAGCCTATATCCAGGGCTGTAACATGCAGAATATCGGGGTAGAAATCGAAATCTATGACTTCAGCCATATTGTTAACATAAAAGAGATGATTGAAAAAGGCACCTTGATGCCGCCATTACATATCAGCCTTGTATTGGGCATACGCGGTGGCGCTCCAGCCAGCGCGCGTGTCATGCTGAATATGATCGATGCCCTGCCTGAAGGCTCAACCTGGCAGGTTATTGCCGTAGGACGACACCACGTGCGCACAACGCTTATGGCTATTATGCTCGGCGGCAACGCCCGGACAGGGCTGGAAGACACTCTCTTTTATAAGGGCAGCGAGCCAGCCAAAAGTAATGCCCAGCTGGTGGAGCGTATGGTTCGTTTAGCCCGCGAAGTCGGCAGGGAACCTGCTACTGTAGAAGAAGCTAAAATAATTCTTGGGCTTACCCGCTGAACCGGTTTTCATATCCGAATTAAAAGTTGAATAGCACTTATGAATCCACGACCACGCTTGGGAGGGTTAAAGCATGCAGAAAAAGAAATGGCTAAAGTTGGGAAGGAATTATTATGCTTTAATTACCGGAGTTATTATCCTGACGCTACTGATGTTGACCGGTTTGGGCTGCAGCAGCGAAGTTGCTACACCAGCTGTTGATGATGCTACTGAAAAAACGGAACTTGATTCCCCCGACTACTATATCGACTACGAAAACGGTACTATACCTTTGTCAGACCTGCCGATCGGTTCTCGCGTGGCAGATACCTCCTGGGAGTGGGAGTTCCGCCCCGGTTTTGATTACAGTGACTTAACAGCAGGCGGTGAGCTGGTTGGTCCGGGCGAGATCAAACCGGTAACCTGGATTGTGGTGGCCAAAGACCACTATGAAACTGCTGCGCTTGAGGTCTGGCGTCGCGGCATGGAATCGCATGTAACTCTGCTTACAGAAGAGCTGATCGGACTCTATGCTTTTGACGACAGCACCGACCGGGGTCATATTTATGAAGAACTGGGGCACAATAATTGGGGAGAAAGCGGAACTACCAATGCAACCCGCGGCTTGCGCCCTTGGCTGAACTCAGATGGCCTCCACAACGGCGAAGGTTTCTACGGGGCTTTCTCTGAATACTTCAAAGCTGTTTTGCTAACTACCCCTGTACCCAACCGGGAATGGGAAGAAGGAGCGGAATATATTAGCGAAGACCTGGTTTTTATTCCTTCCGCAACCGAACTTGGAGACGCTGAGAGGGAATTTGCATATACAATCGGAGAGCTTTTCCCGTTTTTTGATGGTGCGGATGACGCATCACGTGTTGCTTTTTTAGATGGGGAAAGCTGGGCTTACTGGACCCGTTCGCCTTCTTCCGGCACCGGCAATGCCGTAAGGATTGTCTTTGACGATGGCTCAATCTATTACGAAGGCCGGCTTCATTTACACGCCAATAGCAGTGAGGGCGGTGTACGCGCGGTTGTAAACCTGAAAGCCGATGTGATGGTCTCTGAAACTAAGAAATAAAGTGGAGACCGGGACTTTTACCTGACGAAAACTCCCTCTCCTCATGAGCGAGCGGCTTAAGGTCTTCTTAGCTCATTCCATTAAGCTAGAGGCAACAGATCTCCCTCCCCCCTTAAGGAGAAGTCCAAAGATGATCCCCTAATTAACGAGAAGTTTAAACTCCCTCCC
>CAYTER010000038.1:1396-21764 GCA_964436815.1 uncultured Syntrophomonadaceae bacterium | reverse complement strand
CAGCTGTTTTGGCTCAGAGGCAGCGCCATAAATGATTTCAGCATCTTCCGGCGGCACCGACTGATCAGCAGTGCCGTGTACTACCAAAAGGCTGCGCGGCGAAATAGCAGAGGCATACCGGGCGATGTCGTGTTTTATTAAGTCCTGAAAGAATCTACGCTTCAGTTCCAGCCGGCCTTCCTCACCTTCGAGGATGATCAATTCATCGGCCGGACCTTCAGCCTTGCCGCCGGCCAGCGGCAGGAAAAGCCTTTCCAACCGGGCTACAGCTGCCCAGGTACATACAGCGGCAATTTTCTGATCATGGGCGGCATAACTGAGGACCGTGCTGCCGCCGAAACTTCTGCCGCTGATAATGATTCTTTTAAACCCTTCCTGCCTGGCCCAGGCAACTGCTGAGGCCAGATCTTCTACCTGGTTGCTCAGGGTCCGTTCCCTGTTTTCTCCCTCGCTTGCTCCGCTGCCGGCAAAATCAAAGAGCAGGGTGCTGTAGCTGCGGTCTTCCAACTGCTCGCCCATCTCGACTGCCTGGCCCCGGCCTTCTTTGGAGCCGGTAAAGCCGTGACAGACAACAACCAGAGAGCTGTCTCTCTTTTCGCTTTTGAGGAGCATTGCCGATAACTTCTGTTCCCGCCGGTTTTTAAACTTAAAAAAACGCCATCTCGTAATGGTCATAATCATAAACCCCCTATCATATTATTTTCAACGTGCACGTTCAATCACCCTTCTTAACCTTCTGCAAAACCGTGCGGACGGATCTTTATTAATTTACTCCTTCAATACTGGCCTGGTTAAGGGGTATTTGATAAAATGGATATTAGTTTATACAGATCCCGGTTTTCATAATATCTGGAGCTAATCTTTATTAAAGCGAGGGACCGATGAAACTCTTAATTCTGATTCAGGGAAATTACGGACAAAGAATTGCCAACCATATTACTACGAACAAGCCGCAGGGCTGGCAGCTGAAAACCTGGGTAGTGCCTTCCATAACCGAAAGCGTAGTTGATGAGCCGGAACTATATCTGCCTGACAACCTGCCGCAGGCTGATCTGATCCTGCACCTGGCGGAATCACCCCAGGCGGCCCAGCTTATTCCGGCTGTAGCTGACAGAAGCGGGGCAAAAGGGGTGATTGCCTCTATCGACAGTTCAGCCTGGATTCCACTTGGCTTGCGTAATCAGCTGCGCCGCGAGTTAAATAATAAGAAAGTAGCTATTGTTTATCCCGAACCTCTTTGTTCAATTGACGAAGAAACAGTCGGTTTTTATGAAAACAACAAGCAACCTTACACCAGCGCAATAATCAGTGAATTTGCCAGGTTTTTTGGTAAACCAAAGCTGGCGGTGTCACTTGATCACCAGAAAAATATTGCCGAGGCTAAAATTCTGAGAGGCGCTCCATGCGGGTCGTCGCATTACACATCCAGGCGTCTTATTGGACTTGAAGCGGAAAAAGCAGTTCCAAAAGCAGGTTTGATGTGTTTACATTATCCCTGCCTTGCTTCAATGCAATTTGAACAAACCGACAACGGGGTCGATACAATTATGCACACTTCGGGGCGGGTGTTCAATGAAGCGATGGAAAAAGCGCTAAAAAGGTTATAACCATTGCTTTAAGCTTTTTGCTCGATTTCTGTCACACATTCAGTCTTGATTTTTTCAACCAGAAACTGCAGGGCCTCTATAACCCGCGGCCTGATGTCGCCGCCGATCATAACCAGCATGATATCGTCTCCGATTTCAAGCTGGCCTTCGTTGAGCCACACCCTGATATAGAAAATGCCTTCCATTTTGTGTGTCAGCGCTACTGCCTGCTCAACCTTTGCGGGATTATAAGAAAACTCTAAATATTTTACCAGCGAGCCATCATCAACTCCCTGGCGCACCAGCGCTTTGGGTGTTTGACGCACAACGCCGTTGTGGATTAGAAACATCCCGACTTTTGAGGCGATCGGGTCGGCTTTCGCCTCCTTCAACCATACTTCGATCGAGGGAGCTTTCTTTTTTTCAACGACCATTATACTCACCCTTGTGAATGGTTTTATTAGAATCATTTTATATCAATAAAGGCTATAGATGTCAAAAATAAACGGTCTTTATTGCTTTATCCTTCAGACTGTGGCAGATTTTCAGGTTTGATAACCTTTTCCATAATAAGACCGATCACAATTACTGCCGTCAAAGTTAAACCAAAACGAAGCGCAGTGAAAGGTAAACCCAGAAATTCTGTTTCCACCAGCAGCTGTGGTATTTTAATTGCGGCCCAGGCTCCCAGAAAAATAACGACATTCGAAACCCGAGCTCCTTTATGCAGCAGGGTACCGGCCATAGGGAAAGCGATATATAGCGGGCCGGTGGGTAAAGTTCCCATCACAAAAGAAAAGAAAAACCCTTTCAAACCGGAACCGGCGCCAATCAGCTGTTTGATCTTATCCTTCGGGACCCAAACCTCAAGCAAGCCCATCAAAACGAATACCGGTGGGATAATGAGAGCCATCTCCCACAGGTAATTTAAAGCGACCTGAGATGAACGTCCGGAAACTGCGGGCCACCAGATGGCCAGGGCAACATAAATGAGGCCCAACAATGGAGGCGCTTTAAAATTTTTAATCAGGCTCATCCTAAAATCACTCCCATCAATAGCGCTATAATTAGGGCTGCGGCAAAGCTGAGGCCATTTCGGAGCAGGGTAAATTTGCGGCCCAGAGATTTTATCTCCATTGGTGCAGTAACAAAGCCAACCATAACCAGGGTGGTGATAAAAGCGGCAATGGTAGTTACGGTTGCCCCTGATCTGAGGAGCGATGCGGCCAGGGGAAAAGAGATTAATGCCGGTATCAGGGTAATTGCTCCCAATATGGCAGCCGTTGCTGTTGCCATCACCCCTGCTTCTTCTCCGACCAACCTGGCGATAGTTTCCGGTGGTAAAATACCCAATATTAATCCCACCACCGCGACTATAGCCAACAATCCCGGGGCCATTTTCCATAGCGCCTTTACAGCAACATTAAAAGCCTGTTTGGTCTTTTGCCTGCTTCGCAGCAGGGACCAGATCAAGCAGATGGCTAAAAGGCTGTATATTATTAATGTAGTTGACATATTTATCCCTTCCCGCTTAATAATTTCAGCTGTACTGTATAGCCAGGACTACCATTTTACTCTCAGCCTTAATCTGCCGTTCAAGATCTGGTTCAATCAGCACCAGCGAGCCTTTCGACACTGCTGCAGTTTCACCTGCCTCAACTACCGTGCCTTTTCCCTCAATGATGTAAAAAGCTGTGCTGCGGCTCATTACACATGGCTCAACTGCCTGGCCGGGTTCAAAGCAAATATGTAAAAGTTTAAAATTGTCGGTTACTAGGAGTTCTTTTTTTACGAAGCTAAGCTCATTAAATTCTTGTGTTTCTGTTAAGTTTATATGCTGCATCATAATCCCTCCAATCCTTAAATAAAGTTTTAGTTTAATTCGGTTTTTTCTCGTAAGCCTTTTCAAAAGCGGTGATAAATTTATCCAGAGCAGCCTTGCGCCGCCTGATTTTCATTATCCACATCTGTAGGTAATCTTCGCCATCGGGGGTTAGCGAATAGACTTTACGGGCCGGACCGCCGCTGCCCGGTTCCAGCTGCGAGGCCACCTTGCCTTCCGTTTCCATACGCCTCAGGTGGCGATAAACCACGCTGGGATCGGGAAGCATTTCAACAAATTCAAGGTTGCTGAGTTTTTCCATGATTTCATATCCATGCGATGCTTCTTCCTTAAGCAAAAAGAGGATGCAGGGTACTATAAACCCTTCAATTTTTACTCCCTGATTCTCACAATCACAGTGATTGCCCTCACACATTAATCTCATCTCCTTCCTATAGTTATGAAACCACTAATGACATAATACAACTACTGATATTATGTGTCAACTCATAAATTTATTCAATTTAAGGATTGGATTATTATGCCTGATACGTATTACATTCACAGCTTAAATTATTCAGCCGTTGTGATAAAAGAGTAGGGAAATACTCTGCGCGGTTTACTAAAAAAATGTGGTTACTGCGGTTTAAATAGAAAAATAGTAGCGTTCTGCGGCAACTTCAATCAACCGGTTGATCAAAGCGCTGTATGAGAAACCGGCATTGCGGGCTGCAATGGTAAAAGAACTGTCCGGTTCTAAGCTGGCCATAGAATTTACTTCCAGGATATATGGCTGCCCCTGCCGGTCAAGTCTGAAATCAATCCTGGCACAATCATAACACTGCAATGCATTAAAAGCTTTTATCGCCAACTCCTGGATTAGAGTCAACTGCTCCGGTTGCAGTTTTGCCGGGCAACATTTTTCGATTGTGCGACTGCTCTGCTTTGTTTTATCTTCGTGGGTATAAATGGCCAGGCCTTCCCCAAATTTGAGTTCTACCGGCGGGAGAGGGGTTACTGGCCTGTTGCCAAGAAGGCCAACATTGATCTCCCGGCCATCGATAAATTCCTCGGCTAACACTTGTGTCTTAAAGCGTTCCGAAATTTCTGCCACGCCAGCTAAGAATTGCTTTTTATTTTTCACGATCATCAAGCCCAGGGAACGGGCTTCATCTTTGGGTTTAAGGATCATAGGGTAGTTCAGTTCTTCGATCGGGGTCAGCCCCGGCTCATCAACTACCATGAAGCGGGGAGTAGGCAGACCTTTCTGCAGCAGAAGAATTTTGGTCAGGACCTTGTCGAGGGCAATGGCATGAGCGTAAGGGCTTGATCCGACATAAGGTATGCCCAGCATTTCCAATATGGCTGGTACATGAGTATAGCGGGCTTTCCCCTGAATGCCATAGCTTAAGTTGAAAACCAGGCCTGGATCTGCCATGAAAGATTCAGGCGGCATAAAATCCTCGAGATTGCGGATAATATCTTTATCGCCCTCAAAAGATTTAACCTGATGACCACCGGATTCAAGAGCACTCTGGATCAGTTGGATGGTTTGGATGCCATAGCATTCTCCGCTTGGCACCCCGAAAAGGTTGATTACAGCCCGGCTCTGGTAGTTATAGACAATAGCTATCTTCATAGTCTCACCACCGTATTATATTTGAGCCGCTCTATTAAAAATTATTATCTTTAACTCATATTACGCTAATGCCAGCGCTATTTTTAAGTTAAGGCAACTTGTAACTAAAGTATATTCAATGTCCTGGATAATCCAGCGTATGCCTAACCAGCTGGTGTTCTTTTAAAATGGAAGCAGCTATAAACCTTGACAAGTTGAACGACTGCCAGTGTTGATCGGATAATCGCTCTTTTCTTAAGGATAAATCATTTTCAATCTGAAGAGCTACTTCTTTATCGGGTGCATCAAGAAGAGTAACTAATTGGGGCACTGCATCGTCAGAAAGATATGTAAGGTAATGGACATCAATTTTACCCGTGTTGTAATAGCGGTCAATGTTGGCGGTGGCAATAAAACGGTCGATCCCGAAGTAATTAAAAGCCAGGTAAGCGATTAAGGACACCACTATAAAAATTTTTAAGAGAGAGATCTTTTCATGCCAGATGCGGTACAAGGCAGCCAAAAAGAGAATAAAGAGATAAACAATTACGGCGTGGGCAGTGACCCTGGCATAGGTAAAGCCGTAGGCTTCTTCGTAGAGGGCGAGCCGGAAAAATGAAGATATAAGCATAACCAGGGTAGAAACCGAAAGCAGGCTGAGCAAGAAGCGGAAGATGTTGAAAAGAACCCGACGTGTGTCAGTGACGAAATTGATGGTCAGGACAAAAATAGACAAGTTGATGATGGTTATAACCAGCAGCTCAAAAAAACCCTGGCGGGCATACTCCGCATAGGTAAAATCAGCGGGCAGGGCAAAACGGCCGCCACCGAAGAGATAGGTAAACTGGATTGCGATAAAGAAAAAATAAACCAGGTTAAGCGCTGTTAAAAAGGTCGAAACCGTGATCGGATCCCACCTGCTCTTAAGCTCAAGAGGTCTGGCCGGCGAACGGCCAACTGCTTTTTCCTGCTGCTCATCCTTCCGGAAACTATAAATATATGCAAAGCTAAATACTGTAACTGCCAGAATCAGTATTGCCCGTAAGAGCAGTTCCCCAAACTTAACCTGCTGCAGAAGCACGGGCAGTTGTCCAAGGTAATGGCTAAATACCGCATCAGCACTGGAAAGCAATAAAATAATCACCAGCAGCAGCGGCAGTGCAACAATTAGTCCGGTTATTATCCTTTTCAGGACATCATAGCGCTGCCGGTCAGCCTTTGCTCTTAGCTTTTCCCCGATTATCCTGAAAGGGAGAGCAACATTCGAAAATGTTCGTCCGAATAATCCCTCCAGAAGATCCAGCAAAAAACGAGGATCAAACCAGTGATAGCGGTTTACGCCGGCAGTAATAATTGTTTGGGCTATTATCAGGAATGGGATCGTCAGGAAGTTCATCACTAAAAGCGGCATGTTGCTATGCACAGCAAATGAAGCGGCCAGGATCAGCAATGGTATGAACAGCCAAAATTCCGGTTTCTTAATTGTATAGTTCATACTTTTTAGATAAACATGATAAATGAGCAAAAAAACTGCTATACAAAGAGGATATGAAATGCCAAGGGTCTTACCATAAAAAAGGATATCAAATAGAAATCCAAACAGTAAGCAGCAGATGAGCAAGATGCCGGGATACTTAATATTTATAGGCGATCTACTCTTATTCACCAGACCTGCCTCACTTTATCAGACAAACTTTAACTAGATTATAGCAAATATAAAGGGTAGACTTAAGAGCGATAAGAATTAGGCTTGAATTTAGGCAGATTCGGCATAGCGCGATTTATAGAATTAATATAGAATACTTAGTATATAGATAATCAGACTGACTTTAAGGGGTGATTTTATGAACAGTCGGAGTCATATATACCCGGATGGATCGAGTTATGAAGGCGAATGGCAGAACGGCAAGAGGCATGGTCATGGAACCTGGATCAAACCGGACGGTACAAAATACGCCGGTGAATGGGCCAACGACTTGCCCGAGGGACTGGGTCTATTAAAGCATGCCGATGGAGCCATGTTTCATGGTGAGTGGAAGGCCGGGAAAAGAAACGGCAGGGGTATGCTTACCCATACCGATGGAACCACACTGGCAGGCACCTGGCAGGATGGCCGCTATGCAGGGCAAGGTGAATTACCACCTGAAAAAGACAGCTGCGCGGAACTGGAGAGAACTAACTGGCAGCTTAAAATGCAGGTTGCAGAGCTGGAGAAAGCAAAGCAGAAGAAAATTCCGCGGCAGATTACTTTTGCCTACCTGAAGCGTTTTAATCTGGCGATGGGTTTGTTGCACTTGGTTCAGGGCTCCCTGATGCTTATCTTTGCTCTTTCCATTGACCAGATTAAAGCTTTTAAAACCCCGGTCTGGTCATACTTTCTCGAGTTCAATACTGAGATCATGCGCCTTGTCACCAAACCGGAGCAGATTGGAGAAGTGCCCTTCGGCCTCTTCGTTTCATTTTTCCTCTTCCTATCGGCGATTGCTCACTTTATAATTGTCATGCCTAAAACCAACGCCATCTATAACCGCGATCTGCAAAAAGGGATCAATGTTTTCCGCTGGTATGAGTACTCGCTCAGTTCTTCACTAATGATCATCCTCATTGCCATGCTCTTTGGGGTCTATGACATCGGGGCTTTGATCACTATCTTTATTCTTAATGCTTCGATGAACTGGTTCGGTCTGTTGATGGAAAAAGTTAACCAGAATAAAGAAAAGGTCAGTTGGTCTCCGTTTGTTTTCGGCAGCATTGCCGGTATCGGCCCCTGGATCGTCATTATCATGCATGCCCTGGGTAATGCCGATCCTGCTGAAGTACCCTGGTTTGTCTATGCCATTATCGGCTCTTACTTTGTCTTTTTCAACCTTTTCCCGATCAATATGGTCCTTCAGTATAAGAAAGTTGGTAAATGGGCTGACTATCTTTATGGTGAAAGAGGTTATATCATCTTGAGTTTAGTGGCAAAAAGCGTTTTAGCCTGGCTGGTATTTGCAGGCGTTATGCAGCCGACTTAGAAGGGGCTATTAATTTTCCTGAATTATTTTCTCACTTTCCGCTAAATAATTGTAATGGTAATTTTTTGCAGAAGCTGATTGTTAAGCTTATTTAGAAGGAACCATTTGAGGCATTTGTTAATCTTTATTGCAGAGTAATCGACAGGATCCAGAGAGAGGAAGTCGAATTGAAGAACTTGGTAAATCTGCAGGAAAAAGAGAGGAGAGACTCATGGCAAAGCGAATTTTTGTATTGATTCTTATGACGGTAATGGTGTTGGCGATCGCAGGCTGTTCTTCTGATCAGGCGGATAGCCCTCAGACGGAGCTGCCCAACCCGGTAAAACCATCATCGGCAGAAGAAATTCTTGAGGATCTCGGTTTTAAAATGGCAACTCCGGTAGGGGCGCAGGATATCGCTTACAGTATTATTGACATGGGCGACGAACCGAAAATAGCGCAAGTCGATTTTACCCTGGATGGAATTTCCTACACCTACCGGGCCAGTGCGGCAGCAGAGTGGACTGATATTTCCGGCATGTATTATGAGTGGACCGAAGAGGTGGAGACTAATGTCAGCTATACTACCGGCCGAACATTCATCGCTGAGGATGGCGATGATAAGGTTGGGGTAATCCTCTGGCATGACGATTTAGAGGGTGTTCAGTATAGTTTAAGCATGGAGACGGAAGCTGATTATACGGTATTGTGGTTTTTGGCCGAGCAGATCTTTCAGCCCAACGAAGATTGTTAATAAAAAACACAACTTGAGCAAATGAAACAGGAGGTCACTCAACTGAAGAGTGGCCTCCTTTTTGTGTGCAGGTTTCAGAATAGTAATCCGCTATAAATAAAAAAACAAAAATTTCTTATTCAACCGGGTAGCCTGCTTCGATCCAGGCGTCGAGACCGCCTAACAGGGCGGTTGCATCGTGAAAGCCATTATCGAGCAGTGTGCGCGCCGCACGGGCGCTGCTCTGTTCATCTGTTCAGGTGCAGAGAGTAATATACCGGTTTTCAGGATCGAGTTCTCCAAGGCGGCCTGGCAGCTCAAGCAGGGGAATGTTAATTGACCCGGGTATCCTCTGTTCATCAAATTCTTCAGCATTACGCACATCAAGGAAGATCGCCGAACCGCTATCGAACGCAGCGTAAGCATCTTCCAATTCTGTACGAATAATTGGGGTGATGGCTGCCGGTTCCTCAGCTGGGGCAGCCGGTTGTTCCGGGATCAGCTCTGCCCCATTTTCAGTTATGGTTGGCGCTTCAACCGGGCTGCAGGCGGTAATAAGTAGAGGTAAGAGCATTATCAATAGCAAAATAATTGCTGATTTACTCTTCATCTAATTTACGCTCCTTTTCAGTATCCTTTATGATAATAAATGTTTTGCGCTTTGCAGGAATCTTTTTCAGGTAATGTACAGTATATAATATAATGAAATCATTATGTGCATCACTAAAACACTTTTAGCATGAAGGACTGATTAGTTGACCACCCACTTGCTCGGAGCTCTATACGCCCTCATTGCGGCAGTGCTTTATGGCGGGGCTGATTTTAGCGGCGGGGTTGCCACCCGGCGTTTAAATCATTACCAGGTGTTGGTGCTTACCGCCCTGGTTGGCGCGGTAGTTATGCTCGTGTTGGCCTTGTTCTGGGGTGAAGGGTTGCCGTCGTTGAAGAGTATTCTCAATGCCATTTTAGCCAGTATTTTCGGATCAATCGGTCTGGCTACCCTTTATTATGCCCTGGCCTACGGTCGGGCCAGTATTGTTGCCCCGGCTTCGGCAGTTGTCGCGTCAGCAGTGCCGGTATTCTACACAGCTCTGATTCAGGGATTGCCGGGAGCAATTACAGTGACCGGTTTTATCCTGGCGGCTGTCGGAATTTGGCTGACGACGAAAACGGATAGTAAGGATGAAAGCCAGGCGAGAGACGGACTGATGCACGGAGTGCTTTCAGGGCTGGCTTTTGGCGGTTTCTTTATCTTTATTGCCCGCATTGAGCCGGGTTTTATCTTCAGCCCGCTAATTTTCGGCAAACTGGCGGCCGCGACGGTCGGATTCATTATTGTAGCCCTAAAAAGGCTGCCCCTGCCTAATCCGGTTAAACATCCGATTGCCATTTTATCGGGTTTCCTGGATGTGATGGCTAATGTTCTGTACCTTGTTTCAACATCCCTGACGCGGGTTGATATCGCCGCTGTGCTGGTCTGTACCTACCCGGCCGCGACGGTTGTACTGGCGATGGTCTTTTTCAAAGAAAGGATCAGCCGTTCCCAGGCGCTCGGTGTTCTGGTTTGCATCATAGCGATTGCCCTGATCATTATCTAGATCGAAAATAAGCTTAGCGGTTTTATAAATAATATTAAATGAAGGGCAGAGGAGGGTTGGGTATGACTGAGAGCGAGATTTATACCTATCTGCTGAAAAGCTCTATCCTTAATAGTAAAGAGACAAGCTGGCTTGTAAAAGAAGGCTATTTAGGGGAATATGATCCTTCCTATATCACGAAAAAGGCGGAAGCATTTATCGCTGAGTTTGAAGGGAAATATATCGATCAAGTTACGGGTTATCTTAAATTAAATGGATCAATTACCTTCGAGAAGCTGAGGGATATCGTGCCAATCGATTCCGGCGCTTTTGAAGTTTTTGTTAAAAGATTGATAAAGAAACACCGTCTGATGGTTAAGAAGCCCGGTAATATCTTTGTTTTAAGAAAGGATAAGCGATGAGCGAATCAGGTGACCGGTCAAGTTACAGCTGGTATCTGAATCTGAAAAAGCCTTCCTGGGCACCACCGGGTTCAGTTTTTGGTCCGGTATGGTCAGTGCTCTATATCCTGATCTTTTTATCTTTTGGCACTGTGTTTTACCAGGCTGCAGCAGGCACAATACCGTGGGGCGTCACCATACCGTTTTTTCTTAACCTTCTTTTTAACTTTTCCTTTACTTATTTTCAGTTCGGCCTGAAAAACAACCTGCTGGCTTCTATTGATATCGTGCTGATTGCCCTTACGCTTGCTATCGCTATGGTTGTCATCTGGCCTTTCATCAGCTGGATTTCTTTGATTAATATCCCCTACCTGCTCTGGGTTCTTTTTGCCACAGCCCTGCAGTTCTCTATAACCTGGCTTAACCGCTAACCATTTGTATGAAACGGCTGACCGTGCTCCAGCTATCTAAAATCGTTTTGTTAGCCTTTAAGCGGTAAAACGTAGAACAAAATGGCGAAGAAGTGGCAGATACTGCCTCCTAAAACGAAGAGGTGCCAGATAGCATGCATCAACAGGCGTTCGCGCCCGGCGTAGAAGATCATGCCCAGGGTGTAGGAAAGCCCGCCTGCGCCGAGTAAAACAATCCCCCCGGTGCTTAAACCCCGGAAAAGATCCCCGATGGAGAACACAATTAACCAGCCCATCAGCAGGTAAAAGAGGGTGGAGATGACTACGTGCCGGTTGATGAAAAAGATTTTGTAGAGGATCCCGAGCAGCGCTAACCCCCAGATGATTCCGAACATCACCCATCCGCGCCCTCCCTGCAGGGTTACCAGGGTAAAGGGTGTATAGGTTCCGGCGATCAGCAGGTAGATAGCCGAGTGATCAATTACCCGTAAAATTCTTTTTGTTTCAGGCACCTGGATGCTGTGATACAAAGTTGAAGCCAGGTAGAGCAGGACCAGGGTTGAGCCATAGATGCTGAAACTGACCACATGCCAGGTGTTGCCGTAGATGGCGGCAAATACCACCAACAGCACCAGGCCGGCAATGGCTAATAAGGTACCGATCCCATGGGTTACTGAGTTTGCTATTTCATTGATTATCGTGATGCGCCTGGTATTTTCCACTGCAGCCGATTATATCATGGCTTAAATAATTATGTCGAATAAAATCCCGGTCAGGTTGTGGCTGGGGCTGATTTTTGTTATTTTTAAGAAAAGAGATTCGGCAGGATAAGTCAGTTTTCAAATACATTTAAAAGGGGCTTGAGAACAAATGATGGAATGCAGCAGGGACAGGCTTGAGGATAAGATTAAGACTTTCAGCAACTTTGGGGATACCGGAAATGGAGGCATCACCAGGCTCTGTATGACTGAACCTAACCTGCAGGCGCGGGAAGAATTTTGCCGGCGCTGCAAAGTCCTTGGTATGAAAGTTATAACTGACGATATGGGCAATATTTATGCTACCTGGCCGGGAGAAGAGAAGCTTCCTGCGATCGCGGTTGGATCGCATCTTGACTCGGTTGTCAGGGGTGGCAATTATGACGGCGTTCTGGGAGTGCTTACCGGGCTTGAAGCAGTGGAAACGATAATCAGCGAAGGCGTAAAAACCCGCCACCCGCTTACGGTGCTGGTCTGGACCAACGAAGAGGGCTCCCGTTTTCGTCCGGCAATGATGTCTTCCGGAGTTATAGCCGGTAAGTTTGACCAGGCTGTAATGCTGGCTGTTAAAGATGAGGATGGAGTATCTTTTGAAGAGGCTTTGCAGGCCAGCGGATACCGGGGTGATCAGGCAAATCGCTTTAACTCAGATGATTATGCGGCTTTCCTCGAGCTGCATATTGAGCAGGGGCCTGTACTGGAAGCGGAAGGTAAGGATATCGGGGTTGTGGAAGGCGTGCTGGGCATGGTTAACTATGAAATCATTACCCGTGGCCAGGCTAATCATGCCGGAACCACGCCGATGCCGATGCGCAAAGATGCCCTCTATGCCATGGTAGCCGTAATTCAGTACCTCCATGATGAGCTGGATAAGCTTGATCCCGCCCTGGTTTATACTACCGGTGAATTCAGCGGTAAACCAAATGTGCACACCGTTATCCCTGATTATGTACGCATTACCCTTGATGCCCGGCATCGGGATCCGGAAGTAATTAAACAGGTGGTTAAGGCTATTAAATCACTGCCGGCCGAGATTCGCGGTTGCTCCGTGAGTTACCGCGAGCAGTGGGCCCGCAATACAATTGATTTTAAGCCGGAAATGATCGGCGCTGTGGAAGAAAGTGTGAAAGCGCTTGGTTATCCCTATAAACTTATGTACAGCGGTGCAGGTCACGATGCCCAGTATATTGCTGATCTGGTGCCGGCAACGATGATCTTCGTGCCAAGTGACACCGGTTTCAGCCATTGTGAACAGGAACACACGTCACTGGAGCAGTGCTGGAAGGGCGCCAATGTGCTTCTGCACACCATCTTAGCGCTGGATAAAAAATAGTCATGTTAAAAATTCACAAATCATGGTATAATAAAAACATAATAGAAGTATTCCTATAGGATTATAGACTAATTAGGGTGCTCTATTGCAGTTTAGTAAGAGCTGATGTCATGATACAAGGGAGGTTAATAAGATGAACAGCCCACTCAATAAAGCAAGCCGTTTACTACGGATAACTGCGTTTATCCTTGTGTTGTCGCTGCTTCTAATCCCTGGTCTGGCATTTGGATCGTACCATGGTTCTTATGATCTTGCTCCAACCCCAACGCCAATAAACCCTGAAGGGCCAGGCGATTTTGCGCCGCCCCCACCTCCGCCTCCGCCACCTCAGCCACCGCAAGACTTGGCCCCAGTCCCTGAGGTGGAAGTGGAACCGGAAGAACCTGAAGTAGCCCCGGAAGAAACCGAAGAGGAAGTAGTTGAGACAACCAGTGAAGAAGAAGAGTTGGATGAAGAAATCCTGGTTGAAGCTGAAGAGCCGGAAGTTGAAGCCGAAGAGGTTGTAACCGGAGTCAGTCAGCTGAATATCTGGTCGATTTTATTCTTCGCCGTCCTCTTCTTATTTCTAATCTGGGTTCTGTTTTCCCGCAGGCGTTCTAAAGAACGCACCGAGTGATGAAAGAAAGGATTAAATAGATGCATACAGATAGGTGCCGCTTCGTTATGCTTTAAGCATAGCTAGAGCGGCACCTTATTTGTTATTAATCTAAATAAAGCACTGTTATTTTTTTAGAAAATCGAAGAAACCTTTCTTTTGCGGCGGCAAAACCGTTTCGCCTGTTTCGCCATGCTCATGCTCTTTAAGTTGTTTTTTTAGTTCTTCTTCCAGCTTGGTTTTTTCCCGTTCTAATTCAGCCTGTTCCCTGGCCGCTATTTCGTCACGTTCTTTTTGCTGCCTGGCCAGTTCATCTTCCAGTTTTTTCTTTTCAGCTTCAAGTTCAACCCTGGCTTTCTCAGCTGCCAACTCCTTTTCCCGCTGCATCTTAGCCAGTTCGTTTTCAAGTTGATTCTTTTCAGTTTCCAGGGTTTTTAACCTGCGCTGCAGCTCTTTCTTTAAATTACGCTCGCTTTCAGCCCTGATATAGTTATGGATGCTGCGGTAGATCATGAAAAAAATCATTATTACGATGCCGATTAATGCGGAACCGAGTATAACGGCAAAGAGGTTGAGGTCAATTTGACCGATTAGGTAGTTTACAGTAACGACTTCGCTGTTAAGCAGTGCTACAGCAATCAGGGCGATGGTCGCCAGGATCATCAGGATGATGAATAAAGTTCTCATGAAAAAATCTCCTTTCAAATGGGTAATTTGTTAAGAGAATAAGCGGTTCAGTGTTAAAGACAGCGTATTATATCGCTTTATATTTGTCAATTTTTAAGCAAAAGGATTTCTGTCTGCAAAGCAGAAAAACTGTAGTGAGAATTAAACCAGCACTAGATGATCAAAGGGGAATCAGGCAATGAAGAATAAGGATGAGTTCTGCTACCGATCCGCTGTTGATATTGCCGAACTGATTAAGAGCAAGCAGATCTCAGCAGTGGAAGTGATCAAAGCTTTTCTTGAGCGAATCGAAAAAATAAACCCGCTGGTGAACGCTTACTGCACAGTGGCTGAAAATGAGGCCCTGCAGGCGGCGCACAGACTGGATCATAAGATAAAAAGTGGAGAGCAACCTGGGTCATTGGCCGGGGTACCCGTCGCTATTAAGGATGTCACTCTGACCAAGGGGATTAGAACTACTTTTGGCTCGAAACTATACCGTGATTACGTGCCGGAAGTTGATTCACTGGTGGTAGAGCGCCTGAAAGCTGCCGGGGCGATCGTCATCGGCAAAACGAATACGCCGGAGTTTGCTGCCGGTGGTTCAACCTATAACGATCTGTTTGGCCCGACCCGCACTCCCTGGAATATTGCTTACAACAGTGGTGGTTCCAGCGGCGGTTCAGCCGCTGCCGTGGCGGCAGGTCTCTGTCCGATAGCCGAAGGCAACGACCTGGGCGGATCCCTCAGGATACCGGCCAGTTTTTGCGGCATCGTAGGGATGAGACCTTCACCGGGCCGCATTCCTTTTTATCCCAATGATCTCTACTGGGATACAATGTCGCTTGAAGGTCCGATGGCCCGCAACGTCGGCGATCTGGCCCTGATGTTCGATGTGATGGCGGGGCCTGACCGGCGCAGTCCGGTGGCGCTGATGCCTAAAGAAGCAAGTTTTTATGAGGGCATTAAGCGTAGCTGTACTGGTGGATGCAGCTTTAAGATCGCCTGGAGCGATAACTTAAATTTAACCCCGGTGGACAGCGAGGTGCTGAGTGTCGCCAGGCAGGCAATCACCAGCTTCAAGGAGATGGGCTGCAGCGTAATCGAAGAAAGTCCCGATTTTAGCGGTCTGCAGAAGACAGCGACAGTGCTGCGCGGAGTACGCTACGCCGCGCTCTACCAGGATGAACTTGAAAAATCCGAATTCCTGGAGCTGGTAAACCCTAACATCATCGGCAATGCCAGGCAGGGCCTTGCTCTTTCAGCTGCGGATATTGCCAGGGCCGACCGGCATCGCTCGAAGCTTTGGGCACAGATGCTCAGCTTTTTTGAGCAGCACGACCTGTTAGCTGTACCCACGGTACCAATCAAACCCTTCCCTGCTGAAACTCCATATCCGACCGAGATCAACGGTCAGGAAATGAAAAGCTACATCGACTGGATTATGCTGACCTATGCCTTTTCGGTTACAGGGCTGCCGGCAATCAGCATTCCCTGCGGCTGGACTAAGGAAGGT
Source organism: uncultured Syntrophomonadaceae bacterium (assembly GCA_964436815.1). Taxonomy (GTDB): domain Bacteria; phylum Bacillota; class Dethiobacteria; order DTU022; family DTU022; genus UBA993. Next base: position 5,753 of record CAYTER010000038.1, on the reverse strand, counting down.
TTTCCGGTGGGGCTGCAGCTGGCCGGCCCACCGGGCGGCGAGCGCGAGCTGTTGATCGCTGCCGCCTGTTTTGAAAAGCTAAATCCCTGGCAGGATCGCAAACCGCCCGGGTTTGAATAAAGATCGTCGTTAAGCCGATCCCTCCAGGCCAAGGGCGGCAGCTTCAACTTTCATGGCGTTGATTGTTTCCTGAATCAGCTCATCAAGGCTGATCCCCAGCATGGCAGCACCTTCTTCAATAATGTTGCGGTCAACCCCGGCGGCAAAGTTTTTATTCTTATACTTCTTCTTGACAGAACTGACTTCCAGGTCGAGAATGCTCTTACTCGGGCGCATCAAGATGGTGGCTACGATCAGGCCGGTAAGTTCATCGGTGGTGTAGAGCACTTTTTCCATCAGCTCAACCGGCTCCACATCAGAGCAGATCTTCCAGCCGTGGCTGACAACCGCCCGGATGTAATCTTCCGGCCAACCTTCATCGTTAAGGATTTCTTTGGTTTTCAGGCAGTGCTCCTCCGGGTATTTTTCATAATCAAGGTCATGAACCAGGCCGATGACCCGCCATTTTTCCAGGTCTTCTTCTCCATGTTTCTCCGCAAAATAGGCCATTACAGCTTCCACGGCCAGGGCGTGTTTGATCAGGGCTTCGCTCTGATTATATTTTTTCAGTAAGGCATAGGCTTCGTCTCGGGTCGGCTTCTTATTCATTTTTATCGTCTCCTGTCCATATGAATCTGCTCTTTCTTCTTCGACCGCTATTAGCCAAATCCTGCCCCTGTGGTGAGATTGAATCTGCCGCTGTCTTTTTCTTAGTGCCCGGGCAGGGTTTTTAGATATAATAAGAGTAATAATCTTCTATTGAAGCATTGCTATTAAAATCATCGCTGATGAGGACGCGGGAGGAGAGGTGCTGTTGGTAAAGAACAGGGCGCTTGAAGAATGGGTTGCGCAGATGACCCGGTTGTGTGAACCGGATCGCGTAGTATGGATTGACGGCAGCAGGGAGCAGGAGGAAGCGCTTGAACAAGAGGCTGTTTCGACCGGAGAAATGATTCGCCTTGACCAGGAGAGATGGCCGGGCTGTTTCTATCACCGTACTGCCATTAATGATGTAGCCAGGACGGAACATTTAACTTATATATGCACACGCCATCATGATGATGCCGGACCTAACAACAACTGGATGGATCCGGACGAGGCTTATAGTAAGGCCGGTAGTTACTTCAAAGGATCGATGCGCGGCCGCACCATGTATGTAGTCCCCTTTTCAATGGGACCGCTTGCGTCCCCCTTTAACAAGATCGGTATTGAACTGACCGATAGTATTTACGTGGTGCTCAACATGATTATTGTTACAAGGGTCGGAGATGCGGTCCTCGAAGAACTTGGGCCTGACGGCGAGTTTACCCGCTGCCTGCATGGCAAAGCAGATCTTGATGAAAGCAAGCGCCTGATCCTTCATTTTCCCGAGGATAATACAATCTGGAGCGTAAACTCCGGTTATGGCGGCAACGTGCTATTAGGGAAGAAGTGCCTCAGCCTGCGCATTGCCAGCTATCTCGGCCGGCAGGAAGGCTGGATGGCCGAGCATATGCTGATCATGGGCGTAGAGGATCCCCGGGGTAAGGTCAGTTACCTGGCGGCTGCGTTTCCCAGCGCCTGCGGCAAGACCAACCTGGCCATGCTGGTACCACCCGAGCCTCTGCGCATTAAAGGTTACAAGATTTGGATGGTCGGTGATGACATTGCCTGGATCAGGGTGGGTGATGATGGGCGCCTCTGGGCAGTTAATCCCGAGAACGGACTTTTTGGCGTGGCTCCTGGCACCAATTGTCACACCAATCCTAACGGGATGGCCACCATCAGAAAAGACACTATTTTTACAAACGTGCTGCTGACCGATGACGGCAATGTCTGGTGGGAAGACGGTGAGGGAGAAGCGCCGGCGGAAGGGACAGCCTGGGACGGCAGCAGGTGGAAGCCGGGGCTGACTGATCGTGAAGGGAAACCAATTAAAGGGGCCCACCCTAACTCGCGTTTCACCGCCCCGCTGATCAACTGTCCCATCGCTTCGCCACAGTGGGAAAATCCTCGCGGTGTGCCGCTTTCGGCTATTGTTTTCGGTGGACGTTGTTCTAAAAAGGTACCCCTGGTATTTGAAGCTTTTAACTGGAACCACGGGGTTTATGTTGGGGCAACCATGTCCTCGGAGCTTACTGCCGCCCAGTTCGGCAAACTTGGCAAGGTACGCCATGATCCGATGGCCATGCTGCCTTTCTGCGGTTACAACATGGGCGACTACTTTGCCCATTGGCTGAAGATGGGACAAGTGATAACCAAACCACCCAAGATCTTCCACGTTAATTGGTTCCGCCGTGATGCCGAAGGGAACTTTTTATGGCCTGGATTCGGCGAAAACTTAAGGGTGCTGAATTGGATCCTGCAGCGGGCTGAAGGTCAGGCCGGGGCGATCGAAACTCCTCTCGGTTATATGCCCGGTCCCGGTGATCTTGATTTGGAAGGCCTTGATCTGGATCAGTCGGCTTTAACCCAGCTGTTTGAGGTAAACCGCAGCGCCTGGCTGAAAGATGAGGAAAGCAACCAGCTCTTTTTTGACCAGTTCGAATCACGACTGCCATCTGAGCTGCTTGAAGAAAGCAAGGCTTTGATCAAACGCCTGGAGAAACTAACTGACTAAGTGGGCAAAAAACTGAAAGCAATTTAAAAAGCCGTCTTTACTGTGTTCGCATCGATAGAACACCGCGGTAAAGACGGTTTTTTTATCCTTTACAAAAAACATATGTTCGCCTATAATAGTCCAGGGAGGTGAAGCAGATTAAAACTTTTGATACCTGCATCCAGTCAATAATTGCACTTGAACCCTGTTATGGAATTGAAGGCGGAAACGCCACCCGCATCTATACCCGCCAGGGAGAGATTTTTGAAGATAAACGCACCCTGGCCACTCTTTTAAAACGGCTCCTTAAAGCTTACGGTTACGACCTGATTGAACTGCGTAAATATTATGGCCGCTATCTCGGCTGCGGTCAGGGAGTTCCGTTGCCGATCAGCCGTAACCTGGTAATTGTGCAGCTCAAAATGCGCCAGCCGCTGATTGATAGCGATTTAGCAAGCGGATATGTCAGCGTTAACGATATAATCGGGATAACCGACGAAGCAGACGCTAAGGATGGCTCTTCTTTTAAGTGCCGCCTTCACCTCAGCGGAGGGTTAAGTGTACCGTGCTGCTTCACCCGCGGTTATGTGGAAAAACGTCTTAATAATGGGCGTCTGGCTTTAGATCATTATCGTTACCTGCACGACAATACTGGTCCGGCGCTCCTGCCAAATGCGGTGGCAGCTGAAAAAGCGGCCGGTGGACCGGACTTATATGAAAAAATCAACACCATCAGCAGCTTTTTATACCAGCTCTTGGCTGACGTAAGAGTCTAGCAAGTATGAAATTATTCTTTTGAAATTTAAACTGACAAGCGGGGTCCGCCGGACTTTCATGGAGGCCCCCGCTTAAGTTGAGTTACTGTTTCTGGTAGATGTAGGCATCATTAAAGCCTGCTGCCTGGGCTTCGGCCAGACGTTGGCGGGCGTTTTCCAGGTGGGCGAAAGCGCCGACCTGCACTGTGAATAATTTGCTGACAGCCGGGGGGCTATACCCGGCTGGCTGATGGTTGGTTATTGCTGACGGCTTCTTTTCGGACAGGCCGAGAGCGGCATGGATTCCTTCTACCAGGCCGTCAGCTAAGGTTTCAGCAAAGAGTGGTTCCCTCCAAATCTGCGCTTCCCGGTAATGATCAAGGAAAAGCGATTCTACAAGGATAGCCGGACGAGGGTTGCTTTTCAGCACATAAAAAGCAGCTTTTTTCCGGCCGCGGTCGGTAATTTCCCAGCGGCCGATTGCTTTCATAACCTCTGCGTGCACGGCCTGCTGCATGACAACAGCCGGGTCTTTGGCACCCAACCCACTGTAAATAAAAGACTCAAAACCATGACCGCCACCAGCGTTCGCGTGCAGGGATAGAAAAAGATCGGCTTCAGCCCTTTTGCTCAACGCCACCCGGTCAGCCAGTGAAACATAGGTATCGCGCTCACGGGTTAGCAGGGTTTTTACTCCTCCCAGGCGGGTGGCCACTTTTAATGCCAGGGCCAGGTTAAGATCCTTTTCTTTCAGACCGTTATATGTGGCTCCGGGATCGTACCCTCCATGCCCCGGGTCTAACACTACTACTGGTTTTTGCATTTTCTTCGTTCCTTTCAATTCTCTATTATTATTTTCCGTGTCCCTATTATAATCAGTGTTTGATAATCGCTTCCGATAGAGAATGGATACTATCGGTCAGGG
>CAYTER010000038.1:0-1296 GCA_964436815.1 uncultured Syntrophomonadaceae bacterium | reverse complement strand
TATAATCAGTGTTTGATAATCGCTTCCGATAGAGAATGGATACTATCGGTCAGGGTTTCGAGTTTCCCTTCCAGGCGCACCAGCAGGTAGATGCTGACTGCTACCGGAAAACCGAAATTACCGATTAAGACCACCATTTCTTCCATGAATTTATCTCACCTCACTTAAAAAGGGGCAGGCCGGGCCCGCCCCTTTTCTGCTAATATTCTCCCAGCACGTCAACTGTTCTCGAAACGATCTGGGCTCTGACCTTGCTTTCGATGTCACCACCGGAAGTGTTGAAAACATTGCGGCTGATAATCGAGTCCATCACCGCTTCGACTTCCATGGCCGTGATTTCCGGGTCGGGATCAGCCACTGAAACTGTGGTATTGCGGTTAGTGGCATTGCGAAAAATCATTTGCAAAGTTGCGCTCATTTAATCACCTCCTTTATCATTGATCATTTTACTTAGTGTTCTTACTCTTCTTCCAGCTCATACTCGTCTACCCGGCGCACAGCATCAAGGGTGTGCAGCTGCAGGTTGCTGATCTCCTCGGCCAGTTCGAACAGGTCTTCATTGTCCGCGCTGGTCTTGATGTTGGAGAAAGTGCGGGTGCGGTAGATTGGATTAAAGCTTTCGTCTAATCCGGTATTCAGCCGCAACTGCAGGCGGGCGGTTAAAGGAATTGCGCTTACTGCCATTAAAATTCACCTCCTTTAATCTGTTCTGGTGAAGCATCGTCATTTTAGCCTGCCGGTGCACAGAGCGGCAAAGCGGAGGTGAGAGGCTGAATTTGCAGGAACAGTTTTTCCCGGCAGAGCAGGTTACGCTGAACCGGCTGAAAAATTCCCTGGTAAAGGCTTGGCAATTAGCCGGGTTCTTTAAAAACCCATAGTTAAGATCCGAATAATTAGCGCTTGCTGGCCTGCTTCCTAAAGCAGAATGTGTAAGCATAATTATTAAATTGACAGTTGATCCATAAATAAAAACACCTTATAATGTGTATGGGGAGGTGTATAGAATGAGAACGAATATTGTCCTCGATGACAACCTGGTTAAGGAAGCAATGCGCTTATCAGGTATTTCCACTAAAAAGGAAGTTGTTAATGAGGCGCTTAAGGAATATGTCTCAAACAGATCACGGTTGGATATCAGGGATCTCAGGGGAAAAATTAATCTGTATGATGGTTATGATTACAGAAAGCATCGCACTCTTAAGAAAGGGGTCATTAAATGATCCTCGTTGATACTTCAGTGCTGATCGGCTATTTGCGCGGGAGTAAGACTCGTAAAATTGAACTATTTGAGCAAGT
>CAYTER010000037.1:0-22833 GCA_964436815.1 uncultured Syntrophomonadaceae bacterium | reverse complement strand
CTGATGGCCTGGATATCAATCGCCGGCTGGTAAGCTGTTTCGGACGGTTTATCGATGCTAATCTGGCTGACCAGATTTACTTCATCGAGTTCGTTTAAGACTTTACGGACCAAACTGTTGGGGATCTCCAGGGTTTTTGAAATCTGACTCGGAGTCATCGCACTGCCACCCTGCTGGAACCTCGCAACCAGAAGATGCATGATATAAAGAGCAAGGATTTTTTTATTGTAAGCACTTATATTTTTGGTTTCAGCCTCAAATTCATACCTGGCTACATTATGCTTGGCATAGGACAGCTCCGCTCCGAAAAGAACCACCAGCCAGCTGACCTGCATCCAGAGGAGCAGCAGGGGCAGGGCGGCAAAGGAGCCGTAAATGGCGCTGTAATTCGATACACCGATCTGAAATTTAATATAGAACCACTGCACCAGCTGAAAAATAGTGCCTGCAATCACTCCTGCATAAAGGGCTGCTGAAAACTTAACGCTGGTGTTGGGCATTACCAGGTAAAGAATGGTCAGCACAACCCAGATCAGAACGTAGGGTAAGAAACGAACCAAAAAGAGCAGCAGGGGGCTTAATATGGCACTACCTGTTTCCTGGAGCTGAGCATTGATGATCACCGTGGCCGCCCCGGCCATTATAAAAAAGAGCGGGGCGATGAACATAATGGCAAAATAATCGGTAAAACGGCGGGCCAGCGAACGGCCCCGGCTGACCTGCCAGATTTCATTAAATGAACGTTCGATATGCACCAGCAGCATGGTGATGGTATAAAGCAGCAGCAAGGTGCCAAATACGGCCAGGAGTCCTCCCCTGAACTGCAGCAGAAAACTCCTGGTGAAATCAAGCAGCCAGTTTAATACTTCCTCCCGGCCGCTTAAAGCCAGCTGCAGCTGCCTTTCTACGTACATTTCCAACCCAAAACCCCGGGCAATACTGAAAGCCAGCGTTACCGCCGGGACCAGGCTGAAGATGGAATAAAGGGTCAGGGCCGGTGCCCGCAGCTGCAGTTTATCCTCGCGGACACCGCGCAGGGCAAGGAGCAGGATACGGAGCTGGGTGATTAAGATGTTTTTGCCGTAGGGCAGATCACGCAGGGGAATGCGCCAGATATCAACGGTGATAAACTGCACCGCCTGGCGGATTCCTTCCTCGATCTGTATAAGCCGGTTTTTCATTTAATCCTCCAATTTTTTTAGATTTTAGCTGTAAGAATTTTAGATCTTAAAATATAGATCAGCCAAAAACAGGCCAGGGAAGCCAGTAAACCGATCACAAAAGTTGGATAATAGCTGTTCGTCAGCTGGGCCAGGTAAGCGGAAAGCAGCGGACTGAGGCCGCCGATCAAACCCAGTGAGGTAAAGGAGATGCCATAAATCAAGCCAAAATTATCAAGGCCAAAGACTTTAGAAATAATGAGGGGATACGAGGTAAAGAGACTGCCGTAACTCAGTCCGAGAAGAATCGTGGCCAGCACCAGCGCTACCTGCCCGCTGCCGCTCAAATACAACAGCATCGAAAGGGTCATCATGGCAATCCCGATCTTTAAGTTATTCAGATAGCCAAACCGATCACAAAAAACACCGCCCAGCAGACGGCCCACAGCATTGGTGGCGGCAAAGATCGATACCAGGATAAAGCCCCAGGGCACCTGGTAATTCAGTTCGGCAATCTGCACCAGCTGCCCGACAAACATGATGCTTACCCCGCTGGAAAGCCCGATCATCAACCAGATGATACGGAATTCAGGGCGGCTAAAGCTTAGACTCCACGCCCCCTTTAAGTTAAAGCTTTTCTGAGCCGCTTGTTCCTGGTATACCCTTTCACCTTCGGGAACATCGATGAAACGTGCCGCCGTATTGATAATCAGTAAGAGCAGGCCGCCACAGATCAGGAAAGCATTTTTGACCCCATAGGCCAGAACCAGGTAATTTACAAGCGGTGACCAGATCAGGGCGGAAGAGGCGAGGCTCATCAGCACAATGCCGGTCACGAGACCCCGTTTTTCTGACGGAAACCACCTGATCACCGCAGGCGTAACGGCTGAATAACCGAAAGCCGAAGCAGTGCCGAAGATAACCCCGAAAGATAGAGCCACCCCTACCGGGGTAGCTGTCAAACCGCAAAGGATCAGTGACAGGCCGGCAATAATGCCGCTTACCATAACCCCTTTACGCGGCCCGAAACGATCCTGAAACCAACCGGCGATAATCATCGCAAAAGCATAGGTAAGCAGCTCCACGGTATAAGGCAGCATAGCTGTTGCTTTTGTCCAGCCCAGCTCTTTAATCAACCCGTCGGCAAAGACCGACCAGGCATAAAAAATACCCAGGCAAAAATTTACCAGGGCTCCGGCGATCACCACGCCAGTTCTCTGTGAAATCATTATCTGAGGATCGCTCTCCTGTTACTTATTGTTTCCGTAAAGACAGCCCATGATATCGCGGCGTGACACGATGCCGACCAGCCTGTGCTGTTCATCAATTACCGGCAGCCGGCTGATTTTCTTGTCAACCATCAGGGTAGCCGCAGTTTCAACGGTATCTTCAGGGCTGATTGAAATTACATTTTTACTCATCAACTGCCCCGCTTCAAGCGACATCGCCCGCTGCAGTTCTTCAACGAACCTTTTGGGGCTGCCGAGATAAATTAATCCGCCAAGGATCTCGAGGTAACCGGGCGCCTTGACCCTTGAAGCGCGCCTGATCAGATCGCCTTCAGTTACGATACCGGCAACCTTGCCCGCTTCATCAAGAACCGGCAGGCCGCTGATATTATGCTCCTGCATTAATTTTGCGCATGTTTCAACCGAGTCACCGGTTGATACAGTTATTACATCGCTGGTCATGATCTCTTTTACTTTCATTTTCCAAGCCTCCTCACAAAGTCATCCAGTGCAGAAAAATATTTATTGGAATCAACAAACATTATATCATTATGATCTGCCCCTGGGATAACGACTAACCTTTTCTCTGCCGAACCGAGCGCATCGTAAAGCTCCTGCCCCTGGGAAAGCGGCACCAGGCGGTCGCTCTCACCGTGAATGACCAGGGCCGGAATGCTGATTTCCGCGGCCAGTTTACGGTAAAAAACTTCCAGACTGCTTAAGTCTCCCGGGGAGGGAAGCCCGAGGTGATGGATCAGACCGGCTACACTGATAAAGCCGCTTTCGATCACCAAACCGGCAAACTGGTCCGGGTAAGCCGCTGCCAGCTCCAGGGCGGAGATACTGCCAAGCGAGCGGCCCATAATATACCATTTTTTCGGTTTCAGTTCGGCCGGAAAGCTGTTTTGCAGGTAGGTAAATATTATTCGGGCATCGCTCACCAGATCTTTAAAAGTAGGGCGGCCTCCGCTTGCCCCATAGCCGCGGTAATCGGCCACCAGCAAGTTAAGGTTCCGGTTTTTGTAGAGGGGGGCAATACCGTCATAGTCGCTGACCACTTCGCCGTTGCCATGAAAATAGAGAATCCAGGGGTTATCACCGGCAACCGGATAAGCACGGCAAACGATATCAACTGCCTGATCCACCGGTATGCTTAGATCAAAGGAACCTTCACGCGGCTTGCTGTGCTGGCGGCGCGGATAGAAAAGATAGCGCAGCAGCACCGATTGATCGATCAGATCGTAATGTTTAGTCATCATCATGCCCCGTAATCGTTATTTTATGCCGGCTTCGATCAGCCTTTTATTGGCTTCAAAGAGCCTCTCGCCTTCCGAACGGATAGCGCCGGTTTCTTTTTCCAGCTCACTGACCTTTTTTTCAGCAGTAATCATCGCTAGATTAATCAGCACATTATAGCAGGCGCCGATCATCCCAGCGTAGGCCTGCAGGTTGGCCACCCCTAAGTCGGTAACGGCTGCCGGGTTGCCTTTACCGGCTGCCTCAGCAATCAGCGCTAATATTTTTAATGCGCCGCGCGCCGTTTTGAGCGGTACTTCAGCAGCGTTAACTGCAGCCTGCTGAATCGCCTCTTTACGGGCTGCTTTCTCCGCTTCATTCATTTTAGGCAACCGGTAAGCTTCCATCACCTGGTTAAAGGCCAGGGTATCCTCATCAATCGCTTCTAACAGCTTCAACTTGATAAACCGGGCTTCCTCGCCGGCCTGCTGCAGTCGGTCGACCACATCACCGAGTTTTTCGCGGTTTTGGCTTAAATGACAATACATGGAGAGCAACCCCGCACCCTGGGCTCCGGCCAGGGCGGCCACGCTGCCTCCGCCGGGCGCCGGGGTAGAAGAGGCGACTTCACGGACAAAATTTTCAACAGTCAGTTCCTTTAACATTATTTCAGCTCCCTTCGCTAACCATTATAACAAGCAGCGCCCGATCAGGCTAATTGCAGAAATACGAATTTACCCTTCTGCAATGGCCTTGATCTCTTCTTCCAGCTGCGGATCAAGCTGCGGCACTTCGTGCCACTGCAAGATCTCCTTGAGCAGATTATTGGCATTTTCGCCAAAAGTTTTTGAGCCGCTGGCCAGCCAGTTATCATAAGCGCTGCGGTTAAAAAGTCTGGTAAAATACATTTCGTTTTTGAATTGATCCAATGTATGCTGCTCGGTGAGATAATGGCCTCCGGGCCCGACTTTTTCAATTACTTCGAGAGCCAGGGTATGATGATTAACTTCAACCCCGCGGGTGATAAATTTTGTGGCGGCCACCCCCTCGTTGCAGAGCACCAGGTACTCCAGGCTTAAGGTCAGACCGACACCGATATAGCCAAGATCGTGGATCAGGTTCCCGCCGGCCAGGGCGGACATGAGCAGGTTAAAGCCCGCCTCCATTGCAGCTTGCTGATCAAAAAGCTGGGCGTCAGTACAGCCGGCAATGCTGAATGACGGCAGGTTGTATGACTGGGCCAGCTGAACCAACGCCGCGGCGCCGACCATGCCCTGCGGATCGCCATAAGAACAGACAGTTGTAACCATGTTTAGCGGCGGAGTGCCGCCGCCATAAATAAAGGGGGCCCCTTTGGCCTTCAACTGGTGAATGACCAGCCCGGATAAAATTTCCGCATTGGCAACCACCAGCGCTCCGGCTGTGGTAACCGGCCCGGTAGCACCGCACATCACCGCCGGGGCATAAACCACGGGAATTCTCTCCCCGGCACAGGTAAGCAGTTTTTCAAGCGCTGTCCTGGAATGGGTAAGCGGAGAGTTGGGCTCGGCATAGTGGATGATGTAGGGTTTCTGCACCAGGGTATCCTTGCCCCCGCGCACCAGTGAGGCCATGGCGATTATATCCAGCAGGCCTTCGCCTTCATGAGCATCAAAAATGATCGGCTTGGTGCTGTTGAGCGTCATCGCTTCAAAGTGATGCCGGTCAGTCCTTAAGTCGGGGACATCGGAAGCCTTGGCCATCGACATTATAAAATCGATATTTTCAAGGGCATCGGCGATACGGGCGGCATTGATCGTATCCTGCTTCACCGACCGTCTGCGCTGTCCCGTATCGATGTCAATGATGAAGGGGGTATCGGAGCCTGTTCCGTAATAAGTTTTTCCTTTTTCAAGGCTCATCGCCCGGTTGCCGTTGCGATCATAGATCACTATTTTACAGGGCGCTGTAGTAAGAGCCTGCTGCAGGAGCCAGGCCGGGATTTTTGCCTGATCACCATCGATCCGCGCACCGGCAGCATTGAGCAGCTCCAGGGCTTCCGGATGACAAACTTTAACGCCGACATTTTCAAGAACATCGAGGGTGGCAAGATGAATCTGTTCAATCTGTTCTGGAATAAGGTTGAGCAAACCAAGCCTTTTTTGAAAGTAATTGCTGTTGTTCAACTAGTCTATCCCTCCGCTATTTGTTACTGTTACAGGCTCAACCGCATTTGCTTTCCCTTCTGATTCTTGCCGCTGCATCCAGGATTGCTTCTTCAATCTGTTTGTAACCGCTGCAGCGGCAGAGATTCCCGGATATGGCCGTTTTTATTTCAAGGCCAGTCGGATCTGGATTTTGCTTTAACAGGGCGTAGGCCGACAGGATCATGCCCGGTGAGCAGAAACCGCACTGCACCGCGCCTTTTTCGATAAAGGCCTCCTGGAGCGGGTGAAATTTTGAGCCATCCGTCAGCGCTTCAATGGTTAAAACTGAGCGGTTCATGACCTTGCCAACCGGGATCAGGCAGGAATTAACGGCCAGTTCATCTAACAGCACCGTGCAGGCTCCGCATTCACCCTTCCCGCAGCCTTCCTTGGTGCCGTAAAGACCAAGCTGATCGCGCAGTATCTGAAGCAGGCTGGCATAAGGGTCAGCGAATACTTCAACTTTCTCGCCGTTTAAGGTAAAACTGATCAGCTCGCGGTTCATCCCTGATGCACTTCCTTTCCGCCAATCGCCCGCTCGACTGCTTTCTGCAAAACCCTGGCGCTTAAAACTCCCACCAGGTGCCGGCGGTAGCGGGCAGAGCAGCGCAGCAAACTGCCGCGGACGGCAACTTCATCGGCAGCAGCTTGTACCGCCTTTTCCCAGGTTTCATGGTTAAGCGGTGCGCCAAGCAGCAGTTTTTCCGTTTCAATCAGCCTGGTCGGAGCGGGCTTGACCGGGGCCACTACCAGGCGAACTTCCTGCAGCTGATCTGCCGACACCCTGACAAAGGCCGCAGCGTTGACCAGCGGCAGAGATAGCGACCGGCGGGCGGCAAACCGCAAGAAAGCTGAACCCTCTCCCTCGCCCTCCCGTCCGGTGTTGATCATAAACTTCTGGATAATTTCCTGACCACTGTCAATGGCCGAGCAGTTATAATCGCTGTAAAGCTGATCAACCGGTTCCCTGCGGCTCTGATTTTCACAGCTGATAATCAAGGCTTCTGCTCCTAAGGCAACCAGGGCGACAGCCGCGTCGGCTGCCGGGGCGCCGTTAACCACGTTACCCCCGATAGTACCGCTATTACGGATTTGGGGCGATCCTATCTGCGAGCAGGCTTCAGCCAGAGCCCTGGCGCGCTTATTTATTAAGCCTGACTCCGCAGCAGTGCTGTGGGTTACGGCTGCTCCAATCTCAATTACTCCATTATGCTCTTCAATCAACAGCAGTTCCGGGATGGTGCTGATGTCAATCAGCCTTTCTGGCAGTTCCTGGAGAAAAAGATCTGTTGCCCCGGCAATAACCCGGGTGTGCTGATCTTCATCCCGCAGCAGAGCCAGCGCCATTTCCAGTGTGTCAGCGGTCAGGTAACTCATGCCTCACACTCCCAACCGGAAAGAGCCTGGAATATTTTTTCTGCAGTGATCGGCAGGTCGGTCACCATAATTCCGGCAGCATCGGCCACAGCATTGGCCAGGGCACCGATGATCGGAATCTGTACAATTTCCCCTAACCCTTTCGCCCCGAAAGGCCCTTCGGGATCATCAGTTTCTATGAACAGGGGGACGATTTCCGGAACATCAAGCGCTGTTGGAATCTTGTAATCGGCCAGTGAATCATTAACCACTCTTCCATCTTCAAAAAGGTAACCTTCATAACAACCCATCCCCAACCCCTGGGTCACGCCGCCATAAACCTGGCCGAGCGCTGAAATGTGGTTAATGATTTTACCTGAGTCGTGGGCGGCGACAATACGGTGGATCGTTAAGGCTCCGGTTTCCCGATCGATCTCAACTTCGGCGGCGTGCGCGGCAAAGGAATAAGTAACAGCAATGTTACCGTAACCGGTTTCGTCATAAGGACCTTCTGCCGGCACATAGCGTCCTTCCCCGGTGATTGACAAGCCGCTTGTCCGGCGGTGATGGTAGAAAGCTACTTCCGGAAAGCCGACTAGCTGCCCGGAAGCGCTTCTGACTTTGCCGTTTTCGATAATTACCGGCTCGCCAAGCAGTTCCGAGGCAGCCTGAACAATTTTTTCGCGCAAACTTTCGGCAGCCAGCTGAATAGCCTTGCCGCCGATCGTGGTCTGACGCATACCGAGAGCGCCAATGGAAAAAGGATCAGCCAGGGTGTCACGGGAGTGCATTTTAATCAGATCCGGACTAATCCCGAGCGCCCGGGCGGCGATCAGGGTAAAAGTGCCGTGGGCTCCCTGGCCGTAATCCTGCTCGCCGGTAAAGATTGTAATGCGGCCATCCTGCTCCAGCCTGGCCAAAGCTGAAGCGCCGAGTAAAGTTTTATCAAACACAATACTGCCGTTGGAGTGGATCGCCGCAGCCAGGCCATATCCCCGGCCGGCTTTTTTGCTCTTCCAGCCAATCTCTTCCGCGGCAGCCTGCAGACATTCGCTTAATCCGCAGCTTTTGATCTGCAGTCCATGGACAGTAACATCTCCGCTCCTGACACAATTTTTAAGACGCAGTTCAAGCGGATCGATCTTTAATTCCCTGGCAGCCATGTCCAAAAGGGATTCAGTGGCAAAATTGGCCGCCTGGTTGCCGTAAGCCCTGTACTGTCCGGTCGGAACCTTGTTGGTGTAAACCAACCTGATCCTGGTTTTAATGTTGGGAATACGGTAGAGGGAATCATTGCGCTCTGAAAGTGTTTTGGAAACCCAGGGGGCCTGGGCGCTGTATGCACCGTTATCAGTAATAATGTCAGCTTCACGGGCCAGGATTGTGCCATCGTTTTTCAGCGCCATTTTTAGTTTGAGCTGCGCGGCGATCATCGGGCGCCCGGCGATAAATTCTTCTTCCCTGGTCAGCTTGATTTTAACCGGCCGGCCTGTTTTCATAGCCAGAAGCGAGGCGATTATATAAACCTTAAGATTTCCGTAAACCTTTCCGCCAAAGCCGCCACCCATCACCGGCCCGATTATCCGGACCCTGGATAAGGGCAGATCGAGAACTGTGCCTATTAATTTACGCACCACATCCGGTGCCTGAACGGCAGTGTGGATAATCAGTCCTTCGTATGGATCGTAGACTGCCACGCAGGCTATCGGCTCCAAATAGGCAGCGTGAATCTGGGGCACGGTAAAAGTATTTTCAACCACCAGATCTGCAGTTTCAAAAGCGGCGGCGCAAGCACCGCGCTCAAGATTTCGCTGCCAGGCAACATTGCCCGGGAAATGATCATGCAGCTGCGGAGCTCCAACGCCAAGCGCTTCTTCCGGGTTAAAAACTGCCGGCAGTTTTTCATATTCGACCTTAATCGCTTCCAGGGCGAGGCTGGCGGTTTTTTCATCAACGGCGGCAACTGCAGCCACTTCATCGCCGATGTAGCGAACGCGCTCGCCTGCCAGGGGCAGCTCATCTTCAATCACGATGCCAAAAGGCTTTTGCGTGAACTGCGAGCCGCTTAACACCGCCCGCACACCGCTGATTCCCTGAGCCCCTGCAGTATCGACTTTCTTAATCAGGGCATGGGGATGGGGGCTGCGCAAAATTTTTCCGTAGAGCATTCCCGGCAGGATTAAATCTATGCCGTAAACTGCCTGCCCGGATACCTTAGCCCGCACTTCGTCTGTCTGGTAGCTTTTCGCTAGCGCTGCAGGCGAGTCTTTTTCTTTTGTCTCTACTGCCATATCTTCAACCCTTTCTGGAACCGAAGCCCGGTCTTTCTAACTTTTAAAAAGCAATCATTACCTGCTTTGATCCAGGATATAGGCAACCTCGTCTCGCAGCTTGGCCGGCGCATCTGCCGGCTGATGGTTTTCCAAAATGTCGATCACTTTTTCTCTTAGTTTATCGCCCATTTTTTTACTGCCCGCCGACACCCAATCGTCGCGGCGGCGACGGTTTGCATACTGCGGCTGCCAGAAATCGCGAAAATGTTTAAAAGTATGATCCGTATCCAGAAAAGCTCCGCCCGGTCCAACCTGATCGATCAGATCCAGGGCCAAAGATTCATGGTCAAGGGCAATACCGCGGCAAAAAGCCTTCATGCGGCTGATAATTTCATTGCTGAAGAGGACCATCTCCACTCCAAAGGTCAGGCCGGCCTCCATATAACCGATGTCATGAACCAGGTTCTGACCGCTCAAGAGGGCGGTCATAATTGACAAGCTGGCATCAGCAGCAGCATGTTCATCAAAAACACAGCTGTCGGTACAACCGGCATAACCCCAGCTGGGCAAATTGTAGAAACGGGCCATTTCGGCAACGGCCACCCTTTCTAAATCAAATTCCGGGGCGCTGTAGACGCTGATCGTGGTCTGCATGTCAATGTGGTGCTGTCCGCCACCATAGAGAAAGGGCGCTTTCTCTCTCTTCAGCTGGTGAATAACCAGGCTGGACAACACCTCGGCGTTGCCGATGACCAGACCGCCGGCCATGCTCATCGGGGCTGTGCCGCCCATCATCGGTGATGGCTGGTGAACGACGGGGACTGCCTTCTCGGCCATATAGATCAGTTTGTCCGTCGATTCAGCGTTATGAACCAGCGGAGTTGTCACCTGGCTGTAACAGAGCAGGTTAGGGCTTAACTCAAGTTCCTTGCTGCCTCCGGCCGCCGCTTCGGCCATGGCGACTATCGCCTGACAATCAGCCAGATCGTCGGCAATAAAGACAATCGGTTTGGCAGTGTTAAGCAGCATCAGTGAAAACTGGTAAGTATAAGGCTTGATCGCATCGACATCGGCCGGGATACCCATGGACATGCAAAAATCAAGCTCCTCGCAGGCATCAACCAGGCGAATACAGTCAACAACATCAGCGGCTTTGAAAAGCCGGTACTCACCACTGCGCGGATCAATATAATTGCGGCAGTCTGAACCGGTGCCAAAAGCAACATTCATTGCTTCAAGTTTAAAGGCCGCCCGGCGGGAACCCCTTTCGCAGAGAGCAATGGTGGAAGGAGCTTGTTTAATCGCCCATTCAACCAGGGAAGGCGGGTATCTGACCAGTGTTTCATCACTGATCAGGCAGCCGGCTTCTTTAAGCAGATCGCGCGCTTCCCGGTGGTAAACCCTGGTGCCTGTGCGCCTTAAAATATCAAGCGTGGCGTGATGGACTGCTTCGCACTGCTCGCGGCTGAAGAGCCTGAATCTTGGCACCGCCTGGACTGAAAATGACATTTCAAAAACACCTCCGATCTAACGATGGCTGGTTGAACAACCTCGTATCAATGAGACGGGTTATTTGACACAAGATCTGTCAGTTCGCAAACATCAGGGACCTGATCAAAGTTCCAGACCATCTCCACCAGGCGGTCAACCAGTGCCGGTTTAGCCACATAGGCGACCAGCCGGCGAAATTTACGTTCAAGATCTTTTTCGCTGAAACGATCTGCTTCCCGTTCAACAATACCTGAATTATAGCGTCTTCCATCTTTCAAAACTATTTCCACCGCGCTATGCATGCGCAGGTCCATCTCTTTCGCTTCACAGTAGAGTCGGTTGATTTCCGGATCATTGATTAACTCAATCTTGTCTGCCAGAGCCCTGACCTGCGGATCGGCAAATCTTTTTTCCAAGATCTGATCCGGACCCACCTCCCGGTCGAGGATCAGGCAGGCTAATGGCCACCTGACGCTGAACTGGGCTTCTTCGGTGGTTGTCGGGTAACCCTGGAAAAGCTTTACCGCTTCTTCAAAAGCCCGAACTTCTAATTTGGCAATTTGCCCCGGATCGATCCGGTATTGATCGATTAGCTGAAGCGCTGCTACCCCGGCGGCATGACCCCAGGCGCAGGAAGCCCACTCTTTATAGAATACCCAATCTGTCATCCAGTAATTCTGACCGAGATCCTTTACCCACTCCCCGTATTCTTCCCGGTAGAGGATTGAGGGCATTCCGCTGTACCCCCTGGCTGCCAGTTCAGCCGAGGTGACACCGTTCATCGCCCCCCAGCCAATAGCGTGTTTGACCATGGTCGGGTTATAGATATCTCTCATCATCGGGGCATTGGGAGCATGATACTCAGCGATACCAAGCGCCTGATCAATTTTTTGCCGATCGAGTTTAAGCAGGTGCGCCGCGGCAGCAGCACAACCGACCGAGCCCCATGATCCGCATGAATGATATATCTCATATAAATCATGCCAGCAGCGCCCGGTTCTGATGGAAATCTCATAGCCAACAACCAGCGCTTCCAAAAACTCTTTTCCCCCTGCCCCGCATTGTTCAGCAACAGCCAGGCTGGCTGGAAACAACTGGGCCCCGGGATGCCCCCTGGTAAAAATCGCATCATCATCAAGGTCGAGAGCATTGGCGGCACAGGCATTGGCAAATGCTGCTCCGGGAGCTGTCGTCCGCGCACCGCCAAGCAGAATAGTTGAGCTGCCCCGGCCCCAGTTTTCAGCAGCATAGGCTGCAGCAATAGAGCTGACCGGGGCAAGCGCTCCAACCAGGGTAACGCCAAGATTATCAAGCAGGCACATTTTTGCCCTTCTCTTGACCGCCTGATCAAGCTTTTCCCACTGCAAATCTTTGATGAAACCGGTAACGTAATCGCTTAAAACCAAGAAATCTTCCCCGCTTCCCAACTGATCAGAAGTGTCTATAACCCTATCCTATTTTTAACTTGTTGCTTACTTGCCAACCCTGATTCGGGGGTTAAGCAGTCCATAGATGATATCGGCAGCCAGGTTGGAGATGCTGTAAACAGCGACTATAATCATGCTGCAGGCCTGGAGCAGGGGCAGATCCTGCCGCTGGATGGAGTAGACAATTAAGCGGCCGAGACCCGGGTAACCATAAACCGCTTCGGTTACAATCAGTCCGCCCAGCAGCCAGCCTATGCCCATGGCCACAACAGTAACAGTGGGCAGCAGTGAATTGCGCAGCACATGCTTAAATAATACCTGCGCCGCCGGCAGGCCTTTTAAATCAGCTGCCCTGATATAATCAGTTTTTAAAACATCAATGGTTCCTGATCGGGTCATCCGGGCGATATAGCCAAGACCGGTCAGGCTGACGGTGATCGCCGGCAGAACCAGGTAGCGAAAAGCTTCCCTGAAAGTAGAGTCGGGATTAATTGAAGAATTGGCCGGAAACCATTCCAGGCCGATAGCCAGAAAGGTAATCAACAGCAGACCGGTCACAAACTCAGGCAGACCGACAAAAGCCATGGAAACACCGGTAATCAGCTGATCCGGCAATTTATCTTTTTTCAGGGCGGCAATAACCCCCAAAATAATGCCCAGCGGCACATAGATTAACAGCGCCACCCCGGCCAGCATGGCTGAATTGCCTAAACGCTGCATGACCATCGGTCTGACCGGTGTGCGGCTAACCAGTGAATTGCCCCAGTCTCCCCGGACAAAACTACCGGCCCAGTCAAAATATTGCACATATAGCGGCCGGTTAAGGCCGAGCTCTTCCCGCAAATTTTCAATAGCCCTTTCGGTGGCAAACTGCCCGAGAATAACCCTGGCCACATCACCGGGCAGCAGCTGGGTTATGGAAAAGATAATAATTGATGCCAGGATAAGGGTAATAATAATGAAACCGATACGGCGGATTAAAAAATAGCTCACCGGGCAGCCCTCCCCTGATCCTGTCCTTTTTTAAGCAGCCCTTCTCCCTGTAAAACTTTTAACTCTTCCACCGGGATATGACAGCAGATTTGATGATAATAACCAATACTCTGCCAGGGTGGTTCCTCTTTTTCACAGATTTCGCCGATTTTCCGCGGGCAGCGGGTATGAAAACGGCAGCCCGAAGGGATATTCATGGCGCTGGGCACACTGCCTTTCAGGCGGATCGATTCCTGCCTGATATCGGGATCGGGTATCGGCAGCGCTGACAGCAGCGCTTCCGTGTAAGGATGGTAAGGCGGAATAAAAACATCTTCCGCCGATCCGATCTCCCAGAGCCTTCCCAAGTAGACTACCGCTATCCAGTCTGATAGATGCCGGACCGCTGATAGATCATGTGAGATAAAAAGATAGGAAGTCTTATTCGATTCCTGCAGTTTTACCAGCAGATTCATTAGCGAGGCCTGCACCGAAACATCGAGTGACGAAATCGGCTCATCGCAGATCATTAGAACCGGACCAGCAGCAAAGGCGCGGGCGATAGCCACCCTCTGCTTCTCACCCCCGCTTAGTTCATGCGGCAAGCGATCGATGTAATCCTCAGGCAAATTCACGGCCTCAAAAAGTTCTTTTACTTTCTCCCTCACCGTTTTCCGGTCCATATTACGCAGCAGCACCAGCGGCCTGGCTACAGCTTCTCCGGCCGGGTGCTGGGGGTTTAGCGATGCATCGGGATTCTGAAAAACCATCTGCATCTTTCTTAAGGTTTCCCAGGATCTTTTTGTCACCGAGTAGGGCAAAACCTGACCTTCGAGCTTAAACTCACCCGCCGTTGCTTCTTCCAACCCCATGATGCAGCGGGCAAAAGTAGTCTTGCCACAGCCGCTTTCACCTACAATGCCCATGGTGAAGGATTGCCGCACCCTGACCGTAATATCGTCTACCGCTTTTACCTCCGGCCGCTTGCCTTTCTTAAATAGAGGCATACCGCCCGCAACCGGAAAATATTTTTTAACATTGCTTGCTTCCAGGACCAGTTCACCATAATCGGTCTCACCATGTATTTCCCGGATATCGGCCATAACATCCCCATAGCCCTTCAGTATCTCATAACGACGACAGGCGGTAAGATGTCCCTGATCAACATTTACCAGCGGCGGTCTTGCTTCGCGGCAGGCCGCTTCAACCAGTTCGCAGCGGGGTGCAAATATGCAGCCGGGCGGCAGCTGGTCAGGCCGCGGAATATAACCCGGTATCGCTTTCAAACTGATATCTTTCTTGTTTACATCCACCCGGGGCACACAGCCGAGCAGCCCCCGGGTATAGGGGTGTAGTTTGTCTTTAAAAACCTGTCCGACACTACCTTCTTCCATTAGTTCACCGGCATAAAGCACGCCTACCCGGTTGCAGACCCGCGCCACCACGCCTAAGTTATGGGTGATGTAGAGCACCGCTGTATTATATTCGCGCATCAGGTCGTCAATCAGGTCAAGGATTACCGCTTCGGTGGTTACATCAAGAGCAGTGGTCGGTTCATCCATGATCAGCAACTCCGGATTGGTAGCCATGGCAATGGCGATCAAAACGCGCTGCAGCATCCCACCGCTGAGCTGGTGGGCATAACGTCCGGCCACTGACTCAGGATCGGCCATGCGCACTTTAGTCAGCATTTCCAAGGCTAAATCACGGGCTTCCGGTTTCTTTAGCTTAAGGTGAATGCGGGCGACTTCAGCGATCTGCTCCCCGATCATTACCGACGGATTAATTGCCGCATTGGGATCCTGATGGACCATGGTAATCCGCTTGCCCCATACCTGGCGCAGCTCTTTTTTGGATAGACTGAGAAGGTCAGTATCCCCTAAGTGGACTTCACCTGTTCTTAATAAACCATTTTCCGGCAGGTAACGGACAATCGCCCGGGCCAGGGTGCTTTTACCGGAGCCCGATTCACCAACCAAGCCGTAAATTTCACCCCTGCAGATATTAAGCGAGACATTACGGACCGTATCAAGCAGGCCCTTTTCAGTTTTATAGGCAACGGTTAGATTGCGGGCGTCCAAAATACATTTAGACATCGCTGACCCCTCCCGGCAGAAGCATTCTTCTTAAACCGTCACTCATAAAACCTACACCGACCACCAAAAGGGCAATAGAACCGGCCGGGAAAAAGAGCATCCACCTGGCCTGGTGAAACCAGGTCCTGGCTTCGCCGACCATCAAACCCCAGTCCGGCGAGGGTGGTTGTACGCCTAAACCGAGAAAGCCAAGTGAAGCGACGAGAAAGATTGAGTATGAAAAGCGCATCGAAGCTTCAACAGCCAGGTGCGGCAATACATTGGGAAATATTTCCTTATATAAAATATAAAAACTGCTTTCTCCCCTGAGGCGCGCTGCCTCAACAAATTGCCTGGTTTTAAGATCTAAGACAACGCTGCGCACCACCCGGGCGACCATGGGAATATAAAGAAATCCGACAACAATAATAACGTTGATTCTTGACGGTCCCAGAGAAAAGAGGATTACCATCGCCAGCAACAGCGGGGGGATTGATAAAATCACATCCATGGCCCGCATGATCAGCTCGTCGAAAAGCCCACCCCGGTAACCGGAAAAAAGACCCAGCAGCAGGCCAAAAAAGACCGCCAAAGCCGTGCCGGAACCGGCTACGGATAAAACATCGCGGCTACCGACCAGGATCCGGCTGTAAACATCTCTTCCGAACTGATCTGTGCCAAAGGGATGTTCTTCCGAAGGAGGCTGAAGCTTGTTCGGTATATTTTGAGCGGTGTAAGCATAAGGGGCCAGCATCGGCCCGAAAACAGCGATCAGCAGAAACAGGATAACGATCATAAAACCGATCAAAGTAGTGGGGTAGCGCCGCAGACGCTTAAAGGATGAGAGAAACCTTGATCTCTTGCGCCTGGCGCTATTGGCAGTTTTCTCTGCAGACATCAGCAAGCTCGCCCCCAACTTCCAGACTGGATAAAGAATCCCGGCGGGCAGGGTTCACCCGCCGGGTTACACACTACTAGAACACTTTACTTACCGCATAAAATAGGCAGAACGCAGGTCCATCGCTGTGCCGAGAATGCTGGTCGGCTCTAAACCCTGCAGTTCAGCGCTTGCCCCCCAGAGGTTGTTGATAAAGAAGGGGATAATGATTGGTCCGCGCTCCATGAATATTTCCTGGATGCGGTGGTACAGACGGACCCGTTCCTGATGATCCATTTCCTTGGCTGCAAGGGCAGCCAGTTCATCAAGTTCGGCATCCGAGAAGTGACTTTCATTCCACTGGGCTCCGGTCACATAAGCCAGATCAAGATAGGGCTGCGGGTTGGGCCTTGCACCCCAGTCAGTAATGCCAAAGGGTACTTCCAGCCACATATCATCTGAACCGTAGTAGACATCTGAAGGTACCAGCTGGATCTCTACATTAACGCCAATTTCGGCCATCTGTTCTTTCCAGATCGTGGCAATAGCCGGAACCGGTGATGATTCCTGGGTGGTAATCACAATATCGAGTCCGTCGCCATAACCGGCATCAGCCAGCAGCGCTTTGGCTGCTTCCACATCGCGAGCCAGTTCAGGCACAGCCAGGTGGTAATCACCGTAAGCCGGACCGATCGGGGTATCGCGGCCGGTAGTTCCCAGGCCATCAACAGCGCCATCAAGAATGGCGGCGCGATCGGTACCCAGCCTTAAAGCCTGGCGGACACGGACATCGCTGGCCGGGCCTTCATCCGAGCGCATCCGCAGCACATACGAAGTATTGGAAGGCGCCTGCAGCACCACCAGGTTGGGATCAGCTTCGAGCAGGGGGATAAACTCGGTCGGCAGGTAGATCAGGTAATCGATCTGACCGCCGCGCAGCGCTTCAATCTGGGCAGACGAATCGCTGAGAAAGATAATCTCCAGGCCATCAAGATAGGGAAGCGGATAGCCTTCAGCATCAGTCATCCAGTAATTCGGGTTACGCTCGAAGATAATCCGGTCTTCCGGAGAATAACTGGTAATCATAAAAGGTCCGGTGCCGTTCCAGTTCGTGGCAAAATCTTCGTTGTCGGCATCCATCATCACGGCGTGATAGTCGAAAAGATCAAAAAGAAAATCCGGGTTCGACTCAGCCAGTTCAAAGACTACCGTATAGTCATCAGGGGTGCTGATATCAACAATATTGGAGTAGAGGCCCACTGTTGCCGCCCCGACATCAGGGTCACGCAGGCGGTCAAAAGTGAACTTGACATCGCGCGCTGTCAGCTCTTTTCCATCGTGAAAGAGCACACCCTGGCGCAGGTAAAAGGTCCAAACTGTAGCGTCTTCACTGCCTTCCCAGCTTTCGGCTATACTGCGGCCTGGATCAGGGGCATTCTGTTCATCAATATAAACCAGAAAGTCGCCCCACTGTTTACCGAGCCAGTCGTCAGCAACAGTGCTGAAAAAAGCGGGGTCCATATTGGTCGGTGCATAGTAAGCGCTGCGCAGGACACCACCGTGCTTTTCAGATAGCGCTTCACCCGGTGCACCATCGTCTCCGGGGGTATCAGAGGCACATGAAACCAGCAGCATGCTTACAGCCAATAGTAAAACCAGAAGAACTGTCATTTTTTTAAGCATAGTTAAACCTCCTCAAAATTTAAGCAGTTGAAACCGAAAAATACTGCTAAACGATTTTTCCGATCTTCCCCCTTTCTGTCTAGTTCCATTTTATGAATATTTATTTTATCTTCCAAGATGAACGGGTATATACATTTTACCTTTTATTTATCAGTCTGTACTATAAGGTTGATCGTTTCAACAACTTTCTGATCCGGCATGTTGGCCATATTCCCGTCAAGAATCGCTTTGGCTTTTCCCTTTGCCAGCTCAAAGCAGTCCTTGCTGCCCAGTTGCTGCCAGGTTTCGTACATCATCCGGTTAAAAACTGTCGGCATCCAGATTTCACTGCGAAAATGCTTCATCGTGTGCTCTTCACTCAGATAATGCCCCGCCGGTCCGACAGTGGTTATGGTCTCCACCCCGATTTTTTCACGGCTGATTTCAGTTCCCGCCCCAATGTAGCGGGCAGCGCTGATAAAATCATCGCACATCACCAGAAAAGGCAGAGAACCGGTCTTACCACCGTCAAGATAGCCGACATCATGCACCAGATTGGCGCCGCACAGCTGATTGAGCAGCAGGCCGATTGAGGCTTCCATACCAGCTTGCGCATCAGGAAGCGGTGCGTTAGAGCAGCCGGCTTCGGTAAAATTAGGCAGACCGTAGAAACGGGCCAGTTCGGTCATGGCGCAATAGTTCATGACGGCATCGGGCGAACCGTAAAGGGTGGCTGTAGACTGCATCTCCATCGGTGTAGCTCCGCCGCCAATAATCACCGCCGCCCCTTTCTTCTTAAGCTGAGCGATCAGCAAACCGGAGAGGCTTTCAGCGTTCATCTGCACAATGGTGCCGGCCTTGCTAACCGGGCAGGTGCCACCGGCAACCACCCCCGGGGTATAAATAACCGGTACTCCGGACTCGATGCAGGCGAACATTTTAGCCATGCCGTCGTTGGTGTGAACAAGTGGTGAGATCGGCTCGTCGTAGATAATAATATAGGGCTTAGCCCGCAGCTCTTCAGCTGAGCCGGCTGCCACCGCCGCGACTTCGATAATCGACCTGGTTTCCGCTTCACTCAAGGCGGTAAAAATAATCGGCTTGGCCGTATGCAGGGTCATTGCCGCAAACTGATGCAGACTGCCCGAATCGGCAACAATATCGCCGGGTATGCCGTAACTCATGATGAAATCAAAATTAGGGAGGTTTTCCATAATGATCGCGGCATTGACAATATCCTGCTTCAGGGTCCGCCTGCGTTTACCGCTCTCTAAATCAAGGTGAAAAGGCAGGTCAGAACCGGTGCCATAATAGGTGCGATTGCTTTCCAGGCTCATTGCCGGAAGACCCTCGCGGTTATAGATATTGATCTTGGATGGAGCGGTTCTGATCGCTTCATCAATCAGCCAGCCGGGAATTCTGGCCACCCGGTCCCTGACCAGACAACCGGCCTCTTTAAGCAGCTTCAGCGCCTGATCGTGATCAACCCTTACCCCGACCCGTTCAAGAACATCAATGGTGGCGCTGTGGATCTCTTCAAGCTGACCGCTGCTGAACCAGGTTAACCGGGGCGACAGCTGTTGGTTAAAATTAGAACGATATGCTGTTATAGCGAACACCTCCGAACATATATTCTATCATCGATCAGGGCCAACCTAGAGGTGGTTCAGGCCAAGACCGATAGTTTCATGTTCATAACCCTTTACCGGGGCACCAATCATCCCGTACAAAACCACAGCCAGCCATTCTCCGTCTTCTAACTGTTCGGTGGTCCGCGGGCCGCGGACTACTGTAAAAATCAGGCCGACCGTACGCAGCATGTTACCCAGGCCAAGCTGGCCCCGGCAGATACTCACATAGGCGTCGAGCGTAGCGTGGTATAGAGAATGGGTGTCCCGGTAATAATCCTTGCGGATTAAACCTTCGCGCTGCGAAGCGGTCTCCACAGCGGCAAATATTTTTTCCGTGCTCATGGAACCAACTTTACCTTTGATTAACTGGTAACCGTTTTTTTCAGCATCGGCCTTAATCTGTTCTTCCATGGAAGGATCAGCCAAAGCATAGATGATTGCCGTCTTCCCGATTGAAACCATTTTTTACCGCCTCCATTCAACCGATGCCTATATTCTATCATTTGTAGACAATCTTAAAAAAGGTTCTTACTTAAATAACGCCGATTTCGTCTTCAACCGCTTCCACCAGGCTGCCGCTTTTAACATAGGTGATTGCCCTGTTTACCAGGGGATATAAAACCCGGTCTTTCTCAAGATAATCGACCTCCTGCCGCAGCAGATGGTACGCAGCCGCTGTTCCGAGGCCTAAATTATCCGCCCCCCTGAAATCAACTGCCTGGGCGGCGGTGAGCAGCTCGATTCCTAATACTGACGCAACATTGTCAACTACTTTTCTGGCCTTACGGGCTGCTGTTGTGCCCATACTGACGTGATCTTCCTGGTTAGCCGACGAGGGGATTGAATCAACACTGGCCGGGTGGCAGAGCACCTTGTTTTCGCTAACCAGCGAAGCAGCGGTATACTGGGCAATCATAAAGCCCGAATTAAGACCGCCATCCCTGATTAGAAAGGGTGGCAAACAGCTTAACGCAGGGTTAACCAGACGCTCAACCCGCCGTTCGGCGATACTGGCCAGTTCAGCTACGGCAATGGCCAGAAAGTCCATCGCCTGGGCAACAGGTTGCCCGTGGAAATTACCACCGGATAAAACCCGGCCTTCATCCGGGAACAGCAGCGGGTTATCATTAACCGAATTGATTTCGATCTCGAGGATGGAGCGCACATAATCAAGGGCGTTGGCTGTCGCGCCGTGAACCTGGGGGATACAACGCAGGCTGTAGGCATCCTGGACTTTTTGCTTGTCGCTGCCGATCAGTTTACTGTTTTCAATCAGGCGGCAGATTGTGTCAGCTGTATATTGATGGCCCTGGTAAGGCCTGACTCTGGCAATCAGGGGATCAAAAGCATCAGGCACAGCCAGCTGGGCTTCAAGGGTTAAAGCTGCTGTAACCATGGCTGCCTTCAGCAAATTGACAGCATCATAATAAACCAGGGATCCGATGGCTGTCATCACCTGGGTCCCGTTTATCAAAGCCAGGCCTTCTTTTTCCAGAAGGGTGACCGGCACCAAACCGGCCGCTTGCAGCGCTTCCGCCCCGCTCATTCTGACTCCCTTATAAACCGCTTCACCTTCACCGGTTAGAACCAGCGCGAGATGAGAAAGGGGGGCCAGATCACCGCTGGCGCCAAGCGAACCCTGCTCAGGAATAACCGGTATAACTTCTTTATTCAGAAGATCAATTAACCGCTCCAGAATCAGCGGTCTTACCCCGGAACAACCCCTGGCCAAAGCGTTAATCCGCAGTAACAGGGCCCCCCGCACCACTTCTTCCGGCAGAGGCTCACCGACTGCCGTAGCGTGGCTGGCAATCAGGTTTTTTTGCAGCTGAATAGCATCGTTTCTGGAGATTGTCACATTACAAAAACGGCCAAAACCGGTGGTAATCCCGTAGACCACCGCTTCATCTTCAACCAGCTTTTCCAGCATCGTCCTGGACCTGACAACCCGTTTAAGGGCTTCATCATCAAGGGCAACCTGCTGTTTATTACGGCTGACATTAACCAAATCTTCGATCAGCAGTGAATCCCCGGTGATCTTCAGAATCGTATCTTTACCGGCACTGCGTTTCAATAAATTCATGATCAGCTTCACCCCTTCAAAATAAAAAAGAACGCAAGGACTAATATCCTTAGCGCTCCCTAATGTCTAATGGCTATGAGCTGCCGGACTTTACGATCTATTCACCTTTTCACCCGTAATCATAACTCATGAATTTATTACTGTCAATTAACTCCTGATCGTTGATATTATTAGTTTTATGATCATATTTTGCATTTTTTATTACTAACGTTACATTGACAAATCGACACAATAAAAATATGATGTACACAAATATACATAGTGTACTTGATGTGCCCTCTGGAGGTGAAATATTTTGTTAACAGCTGTTTTACGGAAAAAAAACAGGATAACAATTCCTGTTGATATTATTAAACAAACAGGATTAAAAGAAAATGACCCGCTCAAGATTGATTTAGTTGAACAACAAAACGGTTACAAAATTATTATAGAGCCGCTTGACATTAAAGTACAGCGCAGGAGAAAAAGCGGGCTTACCTTAAAATCTTTGTATGAAAATTTTTCTGCAGAAACCAGCATTAGCGAAGAGGTAAACTGGGGCGATAAGGTTGGCCAAGAAGAATGGTAGCACCAAAACAGGGAGAAGTTATCTTAGTTAACCTTGATCCGACTAAAGGCAGTGAACAAGCCGGAACCAGACCGGTTTTAGTTATCAGTCAGGATTTGCACAACAAGAAGCAGAGAATGATTTTTGCCTGTCCGATCACTAAAACAGACAGGAGCTATCCTACTCATGTTGCTATCAATGGCCGGTGTAATAACACAGAAGGCTTTATTATGTGCGAACAACTTAAAGCCCTCGATTATCAAAAACGTAACGCCCAGATAATTGACCGGGCAAATGACGATCTCCTTGAAGAAGTCCTGGATATTTTAGATTTAATTATCTGGGGAGACAATGATTAGCTTAGACCAAGAATTTGCCTTGACTCAGCCGGGGTGGCGATCTCACGGCCGTAGGCTTTAGCCAGTGCGGCTAATCTCTGGACCAGTTCCAGGTTGGAAACCGGCTTGCCTTTTTCAAGCTCATTAAGATCCTCTAACCCGGTACGCGTATGCCCGCCAAGAATAAGGCCCAGAGCGCTCAGCTGCCGGTGTGCTTTCCCGATGGCTGTAACACCCCAGGTACAGCCGGCAGGCAAACTTTCAACCAGGAAGAAGAGATTGCGTGCCGT
>CAYTER010000036.1:0-23057 GCA_964436815.1 uncultured Syntrophomonadaceae bacterium | reverse complement strand
ATCCATCTCACGGCGATAAAAATAACAGTCTTCCGGTACATCTTTCAGGTCACTGGTGTAAGAGCCAAGCTGCAAGGCCGGGTTTGCCTTACGCAGGGTGATTAACTGCCGGTAAAAATTTAAGAGCGATGCCGGATCCTGATCCTGGCAGGCTACATTGCGTTGCTCATACTCTGGACCAATGGGCAGCCAGGGCTCGGCTTCCGTAAACCCTGCATGCCGCCCTGCAGTCCATTGCATCGGAGTTCTCGCGCCATCGCGCCCTTTGTAAAATGGATACCACTTGAGGCCTACAGGATCTCTTAATTCACTGCGCTTTAGTTTTGCCTCCTTCATGCCGATTTCCTCACCATAATAGATGAAAGGGGTGCCCCTCAGGGTGAGCAGCATCATTGCCAGCAGGCGGGCCCGCTGGTCAGCCTCACCCTTTTTCCTATAACGGGAAATGGCCCGCATAATATCGTGGTTGCTGAAAGTGTACGCCGGCCAGGCAGTTTTCGGCAGGCTTTTCTCCCACCTTTCCACGGCACGTCTGAATGCGCCCGCTTTCCAGCGGCATTGGGCCAGGGCAAAGTAAAAATTCATATGCAGCTCATCACTGTTCCGGCCATAGTAGGCGGCGACAACGGCCGGATCTTCACTGTTCACTTCCCCAACGCTGGTTTTGGCAGGGTACTGATCAAGAATTCTGCGGAATGCCCTTAAAACATTATGCGTTTCCGGATGATGCCTGCTGTAAATTTTATCCTGCAGCTCGGGCAGTTCCAGCATCTGAAAGATGTTGACAATAAAGGGCCGGTCCCAAAAGCGCCCCTGGCTGATTCTCCTGATCCGGTGAAACACCGAGGGGTTGTCACGAAAGAGCTCATCCTGGCAGTAACAATGGGCAACATCGAGGCGAAACCCGTCAATCCCGCGATCCAGCCAGAAGCGGATTGCTTTAAAAACGGCCTCGCGCACCTCCGGGTTAAACCAATTCAGGTCGGGTTGTTCTTTTAGAAATGAGTGTAAATAATACTGCCCGGTCCGTTCGTCCCAGGCCCAGGCCGAGCCGAAAAAGTTATTTTTCCAGTTATTCGGGGGTTTATTGCCTGGTCCACGTCCGTCCCGCCAGACATACCAGTCACGCTTGGGATTGTCTCGCGAAGAGCGCGATTCAACGAACCATTTATGTTGATCAGAGGTGTGGTTTAATACTAAATCCAAAATTACTTTTATTTTTTTATTATGGGCTTCTTCCAACAGGCGATCGAAATCTTCCAGGCTGCCGTAACAGCTGGCAACATTGCAGTAATCGGCAATATCATAGCCAAAATCAAGGTCAGGGCTGACATAGAAAGGACAGAGCCAGATGGCGTCTATTGAGAGCGAGTTTGGGCTTCCGTCGTTCAGATAATTAAGTTTTTCAACGATACCCTGCAGATCGCCGATACCATTGCCCATGGTGTCATAAAAACTACGGGGATAAATCTGGTAGAATACTGCTCTTTTCCACCATTCGCCGTCTGCTGTACTTTGCGCCGACCTTTCGCTTGCAGTATCGATGCTGATCACCTGCCCCGTTCAATTATAGCAAAGAGATTTTCCAGACAACAGAAAAACAGTTCGGATCAGATGAAAAACTTAATTTGCTATAATATATTCATACCAAGATTATAGCTAAACATCGATAAATGGGAGGTTGGTTCTGTGGGTAGAGAATATCATTATGATATTATGCCGGAAATTAAGAGCAGGTGGTCACCCAGGGCCTTCAGGAGCAAACCTGTTGCCCGGGAGGAGTTGATGGCCCTGTTTGAGGCAGCACGCCATGCCCCCTCCTGTAGTAATGAGCAGCCATGGCTTTTTCTGATTGCCGACAGCTCCGAAATACTTGCCCTAATGCACAGTGTTTTAAATGAAGGTAACCAGGCATGGGCTACAAAAGCGCCCATCCTAATCCTGGTTTTAGCAAGAACAAACTTCGAGAAAACCGGAAAAGACAATCACTGGAAGATGTTTGATACAGGGGCTGCCTGGGGCTTTTTCTCCCTGGAGGCGGAAAGACGCGGTCTCGTCACTCATGCCATGGGCGGTTTTGATCGCGATAAAACCCGACAAGTCTTTGCCATTGCCGATGACCTCGAAATAATAACAATTATCGCTGTCGGCTACTACGGGGATAAAAATGAGCTCAGTGAATTTAACCGGAACCGTGAGCACCCCCAGCCGCGAAAGTCTATTGAAGAAATAATAATCCCCTATCCCTGAGCCGAAAATACTATCCTGGTGAATTAAAAGGGGCTGCTTTAAGCAGTTAATGCTTTTTACAGCCCCATGTGTGTTAATTGTTGTCTATGTTTTAGGTCGGTTTAAATACCGCCCGGCGTAGGGATAACAACGATCTCGGAAATAACCTGATCTACACCCTGCACCTTTTTGACTATTTCAACAGCCCTGTTCGCTTCCTCTTTATTGCTTATAATGCCGCTAAGTTGAACTTTCCCTGAATCCAGCACTTCTACGGTCAGGCCTTGATATACAGTAGCCAAATTATGCCTGACCAGCTCGGCTTCCACTTTACGCGCCAGCGATGATTTCTTCATTTCCGTAATTGCTTTTAGACTGCATTCTTTGACTTCATTGGAAGTAGCCAGGTTTATGATCATCTCCTTGGCTGTTTCGGGGCCAATCTTTTCTAAGTTAATTACCAGGTCATAACCTGAAAAATCCCTCAGGTCACGATTAAAGGCATGTTGAATAAAATCTTTGGTCTGCTTATCCATTTTCCGGACTAGTTTAGCGGCAGCCTCACTGCTAAGTTTATATTCTTTGCTAACGGCAGCTACTCTTCTATCTTCCGAGTCGTAAACCAGGATGTGCAGAGCGCAATTAAAATCTTCTAAAAATAGCTGTGCTCCATGGCCGATAATCACACCCTGGCCTGAGCTGGCGATATCATAAACAACAGAGCCTAACAAATCCCTGTAAATCGCCGGTTTATTGGTAAAAAGCCTGTCAAATAACCGCGGGGCTTTTGCATTAAGACCTTCCAAGTCAGCATTTGCTATGCCGATCGAGAGCGCTCTATCCTGCAGTTTATGATCATCGTAAAATTCAATATTTAAGTGCCCGGCAATTTCCTTCGCAATCCTGTCACCAGCTGTCCCAACGTATGAAGTAAATGTAATCAGTGACATCTAAAAACCTCCCTTAGATTAGGCTATTAACGTTCATTATATCAAAACGAGATGCCTGAAAAGTGAAACGACATTTTTTTTATGATACCATAGTATTACTATCTATTCAATATAGTTTAGGCTTTGCTAAGCCGGTCACAAAATTGACACTACAGATCATGGTTGTTATAATTCATATAGTTCCCATAGGAAATATGGGAAATGCTTTTGACAAAAATATTAAAGGAGTATTAGTTTATGGCAAAAATCTACACTGACATCACCGAAACAATCGGCAATACCCCCCTGGTTATGCTAAACAGGATGACCCAAGGGTTAGAGGCTGACATTGCCGTAAAACTCGAATCTCATAATCCCCTGGGAAGCGTGAAAGACCGGATCGCCCTCAGCATGATT
This sequence comes from uncultured Syntrophomonadaceae bacterium, assembly GCA_964436815.1. GTDB lineage: Bacteria > Bacillota > Dethiobacteria > DTU022 > DTU022 > UBA993. The sequence goes on along the minus strand of CAYTER010000036.1, from coordinate 19,482 downwards.
AACGAGGCCGAAAAATCCGGCAGAATCAGCCCTGATACGATAATCGTTGAACCGACCAGCGGCAACACCGGGATCGGCCTGGCCTTTATCTGCGCTGCCCGTGGTTACAGGTTGATTCTTACCATGCCGGAAACTATGTCAGTGGAACGCAGGCAGCTGCTTAAAGCACTTGGAGCAAAGCTGGTTCTTACTCCCGGCGCAGAAGGCATGGCGGGAGCAATCAGCAAGGCCGAAGAGCTATCAGCTGCCGGTAATAACTATTTTATGCCCCAGCAGTTTAACAACCCAGCCAATCCGGCTGCCCATCGTAACACAACCGCCCTTGAAATCTGGGACGATACCGAAGGAAAAGTGGATATCCTGGTGGCAGGAGTCGGAACCGGGGGAACGATCACCGGTGTCAGCCAGATCATTAAGGGGAAAAAACCGGCTTTCAAAGCAGTCGCCGTCGAACCGGCCCGTTCACCGGTCCTTTCCGGAGGAGACAAAGGCCCCCACAAGATTCAGGGCATTGGTGCCGGGTTCATTCCAAAAGTACTTGATCTGTCTGTAGTAGATGAAATTGTGCAGGTAGATGACGATGACGCTGCTGCTACCGCCCGCCGCCTGGCCAGGGAAGAAGGCATCTTTGTCGGCATTTCTTCCGGCGCTGCTGTTTTTGCTGCCCTGCAGGTAGCCTCCAGACCTGAAAACAGGGGCAAACTGATTGTAACCATATTGGCCAGCACCGGGGAGCGCTACTTAAGCAGCGGATTGTTTGATGCTTAAGATTAAAAGCCTGCGAGTTGAAGAAGATAATGACAGAGATTTATTTTGATAACGCCGCGACAACCAAGGTGCGCCCTGAGGTTGCCGAGGTTTTTAGTAAATACCTGCTTGATGTCTACGGAAATCCTTCAAGCCTGCACAGTGCCGGCCAGAAGGCCAAGCGGGTATTGGAAACAGCACGCAGATCAGTAGCTGATGCCATTGAAGCCGATCCGGAAGAAATTCACTTCACCAGCGGCGGAACCGAAAGCAATAACCTGGCGATCAAAGGTGTTGTCTACAATAACATGGAGCGCGGCAGGCATATTATTACCTCCGCGATCGAGCATCACGCTATATTAAATGTTTTTGATGAACTAGGCAAGCAGGGGTTTGAAATAACTATCCTACCGGTTGATCGCCATGGACTGGTTGATGTTGGAACGCTCTCGGAGAGCATCCGGCCTGACACAACCTTAATCAGCGTGATGCTGGCTAATAATGAAATCGGTACCATAGAACCCCTGAAAAAAATTGCGGAGATCGCTAAGCAGAAGGGCATCACTATCCATACCGATGCAGTTCAGGCGGTAGGCAAAATTCCGGTGAGCGTTAAGCAGCTGGATGTTGATCTGCTTTCGATGACTGCCCATAAATTACACGGACCTAAAGGCACCGGCGTCCTTTTTAAGCGAAAGAACTTAAAAATAAAACCGCTTTTTGAGGGTGGGCATCAAGAGAGATTAGTACGGCCGGGGACAGAAAATATTCCGGGAATTGCTGCCTTTGCAGCGGCGCTAAAACTCGCTGAAGCTGAACTTGATAATGAAATTGAGAGGTTGACCGGCCTGCGCAACCGACTGGAAACCGGTATCCAGGAGCGGGTTAAGAATATTAAGATTAACGGCCACCCTTATTTAAGGGTGCCAAACATAGCTAATATCTGCTTTGAAAACATTGAAGGAGAAGCGCTCCTGCTGGCCCTGGATACCATGGGCATCGCTGTTTCCACGGCCTCGGCTTGCAGTGCCGGCTCTACAGAGCCGTCCCACGTATTGAAAGCGATCGGCGTTGATCCTTTCCTGGCACGGGGCAGTATCCGGTTTTCCCTTGGCCATTATAATACTGCTGCCGAAGTGGAGCATGTAATCGCTGCAGTGGAGGAAGCAGTCGAAAAACTGCGGAATTTCTCGCCTCTTAGCAAAAATAAACAACCTGGTTGAGGTGTAAATGCTTATGGTTCTACCAATTAACACGCGCTATGCAAAACAGGTTCTTTTCAGGCCCATTGGCCAAAAAGGCCAGGCTGCAATCGCAGCTGGAAAAGTAACAGTTATTGGCCTTGGCGCACTCGGCACGGTCAGCAGCAACCAGTTATGCCGGGCCGGAGTAGGCTTCTTAAAGCTGGTAGATCGTGATTATGTCGAGTACAGCAATCTCCAGCGGCAAATCCTGTACGATGAAAAAGATGCGCAGGCGTTAATCCCTAAAACGGTAGCTGCAGCGGCCAAACTTTCAGCCGCTAACTCTGAAATTAATATAGAACCCCTGGTAGCTGACATCTCCCCAAGAAATATCGAGCCGATCATCGCCGGAAGCAGTCTCGTCGTTGATGCCACTGATAATATTGAAACACGGTTACTGATTAACGACGCCTGTATAAAAAATAAAATCCCCTGGATTTATGGGGCTGTACTTGGTTCAATCGGGATGACCATGAGCATAGTACCCGGTGTTACCCCATGTCTCAGATGCCATATCGATGATCTTCCTGCTCCCGGTTCGATACCAAGCTGTGATACGGAAGGCGTCCTTAGCATGGCCACCGGAACTGTGGCCTCGCTGCAAAGTGCAGAAGCATTGAAGCTGCTGATCGGACTCGAGCCAACACCGGGAATGTTGTATCTTGATGTCTGGAACAGGGACTTTGAAACGCTCGGTATTAATAAAAGAGATGATTGTCCTGCCTGCGGCAAGAATGAATTTGATTTTCTGAACGAAGAAAGTTATTCTTTTACCACAACCCTTTGCGGACGAAATGCAGTGCAGATATCACCTCCGGTAGACAGAGAAATTAATTTAGAAAAACTTTCCGGGAGGCTAAAAACTGTCGGGGAAGTAAGCTATAATGGCTACCTGCTGAACCTGAGAGTAGATAATTTCGAGATTGTCCTTTTCCCAAACGGTAGAGCAATTATTCATGGCACAGACGATGAAGCTGTAGCGCGGACGATCTTTGCCCGGTACATTGGAACCTGATCGCTTGATTCCCGGATGCTGGGGTATACATATGCTACAGCCGGATTAGATCTGTTTGGATTGCATTTGAGCAAATGATTTAACGGAATTAAGTTATTAATTTAGTTCTGATTGGAGAAAATATTTGTTCTACTAAATTAATCAGGAGGTAATCTATGATGAGCAAGGAAGTTGTTTCTTCAAGCTTAATTGAGCTCTTAAATCAAGCACTATTAAGGGAGATCCACGTCAGCATCCAATATATGCTGCAGCATAGCGTCGAAAATGGCTATCGAGCGGCAGTTGAAGATAAAAAACAGCTCACAAGACAAAGTAATTTTATTGCAAGCCACTCAAACATCTGGTTTCCCGGTTCAACCCTGAAAAAAATTGCCATCACTGAAATGAGGCATGCTGAAGCAATTGCAGAAAGGATCGTAGTGCTTGGTGGAGAACCGATAAAAGACCCGGGAGAAATTAATATTGGCTCAACTACAACCGAGATGCTGGCAATTGACAAAGAAGAAGAACGGAAAGCGATCGACTTGTACAAAAAGATCATCAACCTCGCCGATCAGGAAAATGACAATATAACGAAAAATATGTTTCAGCGGATCTTGGCCGACGAAGAAAAACATTATAACGAGTTCTCAAAACTGTTGGCATAAGACTGGCAGAATTGTTGCGAAGGATTACAAATTATTATTAGCTCGCAATTCAGGAACATGTAACAGCTTAGTTCAGCATAATGACGCAGAAAGACCTATTAACGGAGATAGAATATGCCTTTAATGCAGCTGCCCGCGGGATGGATTATAGTACTTTTTGCAATACTCTGGATTGTGCTTCACTTGGTGGCATCAGCGATCAGTCATCGAATTGATGAAAAATATCTAACCATTAATAATCTAGTATTTAAAACGCGAATCTGGGAAGAAAATGGCAGAGTGTATGACCGCTTATTAAAGGTAAAGAAATGGAAGAAATTTTTACCGGAAATATATCTCTTCAGGCATGGGGCCCTGAAAGAGGTTCTTTATAAAAAAGAACCAAGCGCAGGCAGAAACGAACTTCTGGAAAAGTATTTGTTGGAATCATGCCGGGCAGAGCTGTCTCACTGGCTGACTATTCTTCCGTTTTGGATCTTCGGATTTTTTACCCCGCCTGTGATCGTCTTCTACATGCTGCTCTACGCCCTGGCGGCCAATCTGCCCTGTATTATTGTTCAACGTTTTAACCGGCCAAGAATTGTAAAACTGCTCTCACGCTAGCCCGGTTAATTCTCTGCTGAGCCGGTAAATCTCTTTACCCAGTTGACGGTTAAGTGCATGACTGGCCGGTTTTTCTTCAACGGTAAGGTGAAAGAATTTGCCGCTTGTCTTTTCCATGGCCGGATCAGCAACCAGGTAATAAATTGACTCACCTGAGATTTTAGGATCACCCAACATAGGATTGACCATTAACCGCCTGAAAAGACGGTAGATAAACCCGTTATTGTTGCCAATATTGGTTTTTACATCCCCCGGGTGCATGGCATTAATGGTAACCCCTGTCCCCTGAAGGGCTTCATCCATCTCCCACAGGGTTAATAACTGAGCCGTTTTCGATGCTCCATAGCCCTTCAGTCCGGTATAGCGGCGCTTTTTCCAGTGCAGGTCGTTTAAATCCAGCCCATTGAAACGATGCCCTTCTGAATTGACTTGCAGGATTCTTGAAGGCGCACTTTCCTTCATTCTTTCCAATAACAGCTCAGTAAACAAAAAAGAAGCAAGATGGTTAACGCAAAAAACGGTTTCGAATCCTTTTTCAGTATGGGTTACCCTGGTTGAATGCATACCTGCACAATTGATCAGCACATCGATTCTCGGATAGTTCCTGAGAATATAATCTGCTGCTTCTCTAACCTGATCAAGGTCACTTAAATCTGCCAGCACTGCATCGACTTTAACACTGTATGCGGATTCCAGTTGCTGCTTAAGCAGGGTGGACTTCTCGGCATTACGGTTAATCATCACCAGCTGGGCTTGATTTTTACCCAGCTGCTGAACAGCCTGGAAACCAACCCCTGAAGTGGCACCGGTGATGACAACCACTTTACCGGTCATCGGGGCAGCGCTTTGTTTTTGAGGCAGTTTTCGGTTTTTTAAAAAAATCAGTTCATCCGGTAATTCAAATCGGGGCACCGCTGGTCTCCTTAGCCAAATTTTTTCTTTAAAAACTTACGATACATTTTATTAAAGCGAGGGATATTATTAAATATATCTCCCCATAAATCGAAATAATCGCGTTGTTCAACAATCAAACCCTGTTCGTTTAGCGTCAGCCTGCTGCTTCCATAGAGCGGCGTGCTCGGATACTTAGTAAAGGACATGGTCATAATCCATTCAAGCATAATAATATTATCCAGTTTCAGGACATTTAACAGCTCCATATTTAAACTCTTGCAGCGTTTGGCCAGCCGCTGACACATGGCCATAAAAGCAACCTTGCCTTCTACGCGCTGGATGGAATCCTGAAAAATGATCTCTGGATCATAATAGGGAAAAAGGTGTGACCAATCCGGTTCCCCCTGGGTATTATAGGTTTTTGACCATAAAGAATAAACTAACTCTACCGACAAAGGCTCATGCATAGAAGTGTCTTCTTTATTGAGATTGTTTTGTTGATTCACAGGCTGACTCCTTTCTTCATTTTCTTTTTATATCTTTAATTACAGCATCGGCAGCCAGCTTACCGGTTAAGATTGAGACCGGTATACCCGCAGGGTTAAAGGTCCATTGTCCTGCTTGCTTAATGTTGTCAATCGGGGTATGCACTGACTGCGCAATTTTTAAAAAGCGGTATTCGGCAGGAAAATCCTGATTGGCAAAAGACCACCCTGTCAACGAACCGTCGGTGTTATTGGTCTGGCTCTCGATCGTCAGCGGGGTTACTAGAACCGTTTTCAGGACATTGCCGGCAAGGTTGGGATAATAAGGACTTAAATTACAGACGATCAGATCGGTTATTTCTGTTTTGAACCGTTCATACAATCCTATATCTGCAATATGCTTAGTCAAGCGGTAATCAAAGAGGCAGGAGATGATCAGCGCTGTTTCTCCAGGTGGCGAGAGGGTAGTATCTCTTAAGGCAGGAATCGATATTTCAAAGGTGTTGAGCCTGATAAAGTTTTCCAGCCAATTCAGGATCACTTCCTGATCAGCGGTAAATGATCTTTGATCAATCAGCAAATCTGATACAGCTACTCCCGCAAGCCCTGCCGGTGAAGGAGTAAAGAAAGCATGCGGCCCGTTGATCGATTGAAATGTTTCCGGAGGTTGATCCACAACCAGGTATAAAGATAAAACCGAATCTGCGCCTTTTTTATCGTTTAAGAATGCCCGTTTTTCAGCTATTTGTTGCTGTAAAGAGCTGTTAGGCCAGTGACTCAGATCGAGGCAACGATAAAAGTGTTTTAAGTCGGCAGCCCAAATCAGCTGATCATAACCGTATTGTTGACCGCTCTCTACAAAAACCTGCCTGTTTGCTGCATCAATTTGTATTACTTCCTCCCCAAACCTGATCAACCCCTGCTCTTTTTCGATCAGGTCTACCATCTGATCAACTATGGTTTGGGTTGACCCTCTGGGATAGTGGTAGTCAAGAAAAAGCGAAAAATAGGATAAGGCGAAAAAGGTAGGCGTGCTTTCGAAGAAATGCTGGGTGATAATCTGAACCAGTGATTCATTAGCGGTAATTTTGCGTAAGTGATCGTTGATGGGCGTCATCAATCTCATTGCCTGGCGGATTTTAATGATAAATTTTACCATCCAGGGCAAAAGAGTTTTACCCAGGTAAGCGTAATCATAGGGTTTTGCCATAAATAGAGGGTTTTCGATGCCGTAGAGGACATCCATGTAACCCATTACTGTTTTAATTTCTTTTATTATTTGATCAATGTCTGAATGATGTTCCGGATAAAGGCTTTTCAACAGGTCACGGTAATCATCAATACTCGATTCATTTTTAAAATCAATCGCCTGATCACCGATAATTATCTTAATTGGGTTGGGCATCAGCTCTATTTCCAAACCCAGCTGTTTGATCATGGGAACGAAGATTCCCGAGTTGATAATGCCCCGTGCTCCCTGGTCCACCTGGTGGCCGTCAATAGTAAAAGCCCCCAATAGACCGCCTGCTTTATGTTCCTTTTCCACTAAAAGAACACGGTGGCCTGCTTTGCATAAGTAAGCAGCAGAAGTTAATCCGGCAATACCGGCGCCAACAATGATTACATCGTAATGTTCTTTAATCAGCATGGCTCCCGTTCATTCGTTGTGATTAAAACCATTCATTATTATTATAACTTCTGTTTAGATTGTAAACAATCAAGCGGTATAATAGTCAGTCGCAGAAGACAAACGGGGTCCGGATATTACACCCGGACCCCGCTAACCCTTTAAAATATGGAGCCGGCAAGAGGACTTGAACCCCCAACATGCTGATTACGATTCAGCTGCTCTACCATTTGAGCTATGCCGGCATTTTTCGTTTATCATTATAGCGCAATCGCCCCGAATCTTCAACTGAACAGGCATAACAGTTATCAGTGCCGAAGCCCAATTAAACCTGGCTGTTGCTTAAAATAAGTGGCGATCAAATTCGATAATCAGCAGCCAGGTTCAGGTAACGGCGGTACATAGCATCAACGGAGGGCAGCTGGTCGTCTCCAAGCTCCCGCACCACCTTACCGGGTGAGCCCATCACCAGGGAGCGCGGCGGGATGATCGTACCGGGAGTAATCAGGCTGCCGGCAGCAACCAGGCTGTCACGACCGATTAAAACGCCGTTTAGGATCACCGACCCCATACCGATCAGAACCCCGTCTTCGACAGTACAGCCATGCAATACAGCGTTGTGCCCTACGGTAACCCGGTTTCCGATTGAAACAGGTTCGCCCCCGTCAACATGAACGGTAACATTATCCTGCAGGTTTGTTTCTTCGCCAATCGTGATCCGATCAAGATCGCCGCGGACTACAGCGCCAAACCAGAGGCTGCTGCGGGCACCAATCCTGACTTGCCCGATTACAAAGGAGCCGGGTGAGATAAAGACATCCTCATCTAGTTCAGGGGTATAGCTCTTGTAGATAATGATGGGCATGGCAAACCCTCTTACTTGCAGTTTTCCCTTCACCCTGGCCCCCTCCCTCCAGGGGAGAGGGATTTTGGATGCAATCAAGGGAATTATTATTTACATTCTTTATGCCCGCTGAAGCCTGATATCTCCCCAGGCAGCTATTCTATCGCCAATTAACAATAAAGCTCCGGTCAGGCCTTCTATTTTTTGGGCGAACCTGATTGCCTTTTCTAAATCACTTTCCTCTTTTACCAGGTTGCCCAGGGCAGTTGCCGCGGCATCGGCTAAGGCTGTGGAAGGAGCGACAGCTACAGCCGCATCGGCATGGCCGAAACTGATCGATGGCCCGACAGTACCCGAGGAGGTACAGATCCCGAGCGGGGTTCTTTCCGGTTCAACCTGCAGCGACAGCTTTCCGCTAAAGATTGAGGAGCCCGCCTGAATACCGATCGTTACCGGTTCTTTAACTTTAATAAACAGATCACCGCCATTTTCAACGATCACTTCTTCAGCCAGCTTGAGCAAATATGATCCCACCGCTTCGGCAATTGCCCCGGCAACCGCCGCCATCGGCCCGACCCCGGCCAGGTTACCGGCCCGGACCATTTCCAACAACAGGGGTGGTGCATCCGGTTCAACCAGGCATGGCTTTAAAGCTGAAGCGATTTGAGGATTGTGCTGAAGGTATTGTTCCAAAGGATGACGGATCTTCAGGATTGCCGTCTCGGTCAGAGACTGCAGTTCCGCGCTGTAAGCCTTACTGTTAACGGCTATCCAGAGGTCAGTTTCTTTCACCTTTACATTAAAGGGAAAAAAACGACTGCCGGTCAGGTACCGGCGGTATAATCTCAGGCTGCTGCTCATCTGCCGTTGGCGTTTTCAGCCAGGGCTTCCATAGCCCGTGCCGGACAAGCCCGCAGGCAAAGTTCGCAGATAATACACTTCTCTTCTTCAAAACGCACTTTCATTCCAGGGCGTTCAAAATTCAGCGCGCCGGTAGGGCAGATAACAGTGCAGGCGCCACAATGGGTGCAGCGCTCGTCACTCCAGCTGATCTGCTGTTCTAAGTTGATGATTCTCAATTCCTGTTTCTGCAACCATTGAACAGCACGACGGTAATCAGGATCTTCACCACTTAATTCCATCATCAGGCGGCCTTCCTTACGCGGGTTAATATCAGCACGCAGGATATTGACCATCAGATTAAAGTCTTTGATCAGGTGATAAATCACCGGCTGTTCAACAACATGCGGCGGGAAACGAAGCACTATTTTCTGTTTTATCATCGCTATTCCTCCCGCCCTTCAGGATCGTGATCGGGCATTGGCTTAAATTTGATACCTGCTTCCACAGAAGGCAGAGCGGCTGCAGGTGAAGTAAGTTCAAAGCCTCCGCTTTCAATCCAGCCTTTCAGGGTAGAAGCAATTTCTCTCGCCCCGGCATAGCTGGAAAGTGAAGCTGTGGGTACTTCCTGTCCGTTCACTGTTATTTTACCGTTCTTCAGGGCTGCATAACTGACATGGCCCAGGTTGCCGCTTTCCCGGTTGGGGTAAGCGCTCGAGTAATCAACGATTGGCGCTACCAGTTCTGCATCACTGACAGCGCAGTAGCCCATAATCTCTTCGTTTAAAATAGGAATTGGCACTCCAAGGCCAACCTGCAAGGTTGCTCCGTAGCCAAGGTAGCTTAACCCGCGCAACCAACGGGGCTGCATCTGTTTCAAGTCGCCAACCAAAGCAAGCGTTGCGGCTGGGTACCTGGGGTTACCGTTCTCTGCTCTTTCAACCGAAGGATTATGCTGGGTTCCATGCCAGGCTACATAACCGGTGCCGCCGCCCAGGAAGATCCGGGTACCGATTCCGATTGTTTTCAGGAGCGGATCGTTAAATAGCGGACTGAGCTGCCCGGCTGAACTGTAGTTGGCATTACCCAGGTTTGGCTTCAGGATGCCCATGTAGGTGTGAATCGTTTTCTGGCTGAGATTTACCGCCACATTGTAATTTTGGTAAGCATTCCGCGGGTTGTAGAGGATGGCTTCGTTGATCTCATCTAACCGGAAAAGCGTTTCGTATTTCTTGCGCGGATAGCAATCTGTACCGTAAGCCCTGGCCTCCAAGTGAACCTCTCTTCCGGCAACCAGGTCTTCAATCACATGGCCGCCACCGTAACTAAAATCACCCGGATAGTTACGGTTGGCCGGATCGTTTTTCGGCAGGGCGGTTGCTCCAATATAAAGATCAACAGCCGCAATTCCGGAATAGGCCTCAACTCCGTTTAGGGTTACTTCGTTTAATTTGATGCGCGGCTGAGGGTGCCCAACATTTAGAAATGCACCGGATGAGCACATGGGCCCGAAAGTGCCGGTGGTGACAACATCGACGGTGCGGGCTGCTTCCGCTACTCCTTTTTCTTTGACTACCGTTATAATCTCTTCGGCCGTAAAGACCACGACCTTACCGGTTTTTATTTTTTCGTTTATCTCTTCGATGGTGCGTTTAACTGTCACCTGGCCGCCTCCTTTATAGATCACCCCAACCCTGCCCCTTTCCGTTCTGGGAGTCAGATGACCGGATGTCGGGGAGTTGGAAAAGACTTTAAAATAATATTTCACCCCCACCCCGACCCTCCCCCCTCAAGGGGGAGGGAGCTTTGGATCACCCCTCAAGGGGAGAGAGCTTTGGATCCTCCCTCAAGGGGGAGGGTGTTTAAAGACCCCTCATAAAGTGCATTGCTGGACTTATTTGGAAGCGATCAGGGCGGCGAGGTCTACAACCCGGCAGGAGTAGCCCCATTCATTATCATACCACCCAAGCACCCGGGCCATATTACCACCGATCACCATGGTCGACAGACCGTCCACCACCGATGAATATGGGTTTCCTTTGAAGTCTGAAGAAACCAGGGGCTCATCACTGAAATCAAAATATTTTGAAGCGGCCGCTTCCTTGCGCAGCGCTTCATTGACCATATCAACTGTTACTTCTTTCTCCAGCTCAGCGACAAAGTCAACCAGGGATACGGTTGGAGTCGGAACCCTGATCGCCAGGCCGTCGATTTTGCCTTTAAGTTCCGGGATTACTTCGCCGACTGTTTTTGCCGCTCCGGTTGAGGTGGGAATCATCGAAACCGCTGCCGCTCTCGCCCGCCTTAGGTCAGAATGGGGAAAATCAAGCAGCTGCTGGTCATTAGTGTAAGCATGGGTTGTATTCATCAGCCCTTTTTTAATACCGAAGTTTTCGTGCAGCACCTTGGCTATGGGAGCAAGGGCATTAGTAGTACAGGAAGCATTCGAAATTATAAAGTGCTCGGCCGAGTCATAAAGATGATCATTTACACCGAGGACCATTACAATGTCGGCTTCCCCGGGCGCAGTGATAATGACCCTCTCTGCCCCGGCGCTAAGATGAGCAGATGCAGTAGCCTTGGTGCGGAAAATACCGGTTGATTCAATAACCAAATCAACTCCGGCATCCTTCCAGGGTATTTTCGCCGGTTCACGTTCCGAGGTAACCCGGATTCGTTCGCCGTTGATGATAAAGCCTTCATCATCACCTTTGATCTCCGCATTTAAGACTCCATACGTGGAATCGTACTTAAGCAGGTGAGCTAAAGTCACATTGTTGGCCAGGTCATTAACGGCAACTACCTTGACCTGATCCTGTTTCATTGAAGCCCGCATGGTGAGCCTGCCAATCCGCCCGAAACCATTGATTCCTATTTTTAACATGGTATTCCCTCCTGTTATGGCGCGTGATCTTTCACTAGAGTATACATTAATCCCCTTTATTGATAAAGATCGGGTTCGAAAAGATCCAGGGCCGTGAACGCCCAAAAAGCGGTTTATAATATATTTCTACCCGGTATACACCGGTTTCTTTTAACGGATGCTCGAATCTGTTTCCGCGATAGGTCTGAATTACATTCCCATTTTGAATCAGCCTGAAAATGCTTCTTCTGGACGGGATATTAGCTACAAGCTTCAAGCCCTGCGTCAGGATAGGCGCTGACCCAGGGAAAAATCGTTTTTCCCCGCTGGCGGCATAAAATATAAAATCTTTGCCCTTTGCAAGGCTGTCGAATGAGACATAACAGCGGCCTTCCGCAAGAGCGCCGAGGATCTGCTTTTTCGCCTTGGAAAAATCGCTGCTTAGCTGTTCTTCTAAAACAACATAGGTATTGATCGTGTTAAAGATGTAGCGGTAGGTGAAGATCTTAATCAGAATAAAGCCAAACCGGTAGGAAAAAGCGTGTGCATCGCTGCCACCGATCCCGACTACCCGGTGACCGGACTGATTATAGCAGTCCCACAGCTGCAAGATTTCAGGAGGAGGAGAGTCCATTGCCCCTTTGCGATTGAGAAAGAAATGATAAATAGTCCGTAGCAGGGAAGGATGCCTTCCCCGCCAGTGTGAAGAATAATTCCAGATTTCCATCCCCGTGAAGCCGAAAACCGGCCAATAACGCCAGGGGTAAGCCTTGCCTTTTTCTATAAAGCGGGATCCTTTTTCAAAGGGGTGGGCAATAAAACCGAGCCCACCGGCGGAACGCACGGCATCAATTACTGTTTGCGGGTTTTCAGGATCAGGGACAGGAGTTTCTGTTAAGCCGAAGGCCAGGTAATGGCTGTGCGGCCGGTTAATCTCGACACCGACTAGAGTAACCACATTACTGTGTAACCCTTCTTCAGCAATTCCCGCAAGGGTTTCATGATCAGTAATGATTATATAGCTCAACCCGGCACGCTCTGCATGCGCAGCTATCTGCTTGATACTGTCGCTGCCGTCGGAATAAGTACTGTGGATATGTATATTCCCGGGGTAGGTATGTAGAGCCATAACGGCGTAAGCGCTGCCCTTCTGCTTGTTTTATTACAGAGCTTATTTCGTGGTAGAACCTTTAACAGCAGGGCTGCCCCAAAACACTTTTGAAGACAGCCCGGATGATTTAATCTGACCAAATGCAGAATTCTGCAGCATAAATTAACCCGCTATGGTGTTGATAATTGTCATCAGAAAAACCATAGACAGCAGGGCAACGGATTCAATAACACCAAGAACCAGAACGTAGTTGGTAAAACCCTTGCCTGTTTCTGCAAAGGCATCAACAGCGCCGGCGCCGGCCACGCCCTGTAAGTAGGCCGATGTACCGATTGCCAGGCCGCCAAAAATACCGATCCCTAAAATTACACCACTCTCCAAGAGATGCGCCGATGCCACCATGGCATTCATTAAGATTAAACCATAGAAAGTCTGGGAAAGCGGAAAACCGGTAAAAGCCAAAAGCATAAACGAAGCCGGCTTATTTTGCATGAATGCCTTTTTCCAGGCGCCAATAACGGCCTGCCCGGCCGCACCGATCCCTAGTGAAGAACCGACAGCAGAAATAGCTAGCGCTGCACCGATACCCATTAAACCATACTCAACCATTTTATCAGGCTCCTTTTCAATAGTGCAATTTATTTCGGTTTGTTATCCCGATATTTACTTAGCTCATTACTTAATTATAAAGGCAGAGGTAACTGCCGGCTAGATAACATTCCGGCGATATCTGAATGGGCTATAATCCCGGCCGGACCACTGAATCCCCAGCCGGCCCGAGAACTCCAGCATTTTCAAGCGAATTCCGTGCACCAGCACTCCCAGGCTGCAGAGAACAAAGTTAAAGGTATGTCCGATTAAAAGGATCAGCACCCCGAAAATGAATGTATTGCCGGATAAAAGATCTCCGGCCATGTTATTGAATGCTTGAGCGATTTCGGCTCCCGCCAGGCCCATGGCAAAAAGACGCACATAAGAGATAATGTCGCCAAAGGCCGATATCGATCCTAATATTGTGCTCGGTAGATTCCCGATACCGCCAAGCAGTCCCTTCAAAAAGTGACCCCTTGGTTTTTGTGAGCCAAAGAGGATGATCAATGCTAATCCGGCAACAATGATATTGATGCTGAGGTTCGCGATCAGACCTCCCGCACCAAGCGCCTGGTCAAGGTTGAATCTCGCCACCATATCCAACACCAGGTAGAAAAGGCCGAAGTTAACGAGCATCCATCCGATCTGGCCTAAAGCCTGAAGGGAACGTTGGGCCAGGGCCCGCAAGAAATTCCAAATCTGGGCAATAGTCAGGTGAATGATGGCGATAATAAAACACAAGAGCATAATCACATCCTGACCTCTCAAATCCTTATAATATTCGCCGGCAGGAGTATAAAAACTGAAGCCCTCCGTTAGCTGGCGAAGGACCAGTTTTTCCAAGAAAGTGCCCTTGATCAGCTCGGGACTGCCAAACCAGGAGCCGGTCATGCTGCCCCAGATGACTGTGGCCAAACCAAGGATGGTAAAAAGTACTACCGCCAGTGGCGCTTTCTCTTTTTTAGATTGGCGATAGTAAATCAACATCCCCAGCCCGGCAAGGAAAAAGATGCATCCATAGGCGGCATCCCCGATAATCATGGCAAAAAAAACGGTGAAAAAGCAAAGAAATATCAGGCTGATATCCAGTTCCTGATAACCGGGTACCGTACCCATAAACTTAAAAACAGGTTCAACTATCTGTAACCACCTGGGGTTACGAATCAGTGTCGGTACGGACTCAACATTTTCCGGCTCAGTTATCGCCAGGGCAACTGAATTTTTCCGGGCCCAATTTTGAACTGTTTCCAGCTCATCAGTGGGAAGATAGCCGACTATTACTGTGAGATTTCCTTCATCTACTGTATTTGCTTTGGCAACCCAATATTGCAGGTTAGAATCCAGTTCTTCCAGGTGAGCACGAAGAGCAGGGAGAAGGCCATAATAAAGCTCTGCTTTGCCTGCCAGTTCAGCAATTTTTGTTTCTAATCTATTTTTTTCTGCCCGCATCGCGCTTAAACTTTGCTGAGGAAGATGAAACTCTTCATAATCGTCCAGCTTTACCGGTTCACGGGTGAGGTGGGCAAATACCAGCTCTTTTTTGTCCTCTCTTAAAACCACCACATCACCTTCGAGATCATTTAGCTGATCGCTTTTACCACCGGCAATGGTATAAATTTTAAGGTGGTAACCCTTGTTCGCGAGAAATTTGAAGTCGGCTGGATCGAAATCTCCCCAACCCTCCAGACCGGTAATCTGTTTTTCCAGCGCTGCTTCCTGCTCCATGGCTACCTGTATTTCATTTTTTAGCTCTGTCAGCTCCTCTACGGCCTCGGAGGCATCTCTAGCGGGCGGTTTCAGGCCATTCTTGTTTTTGAAGGTTGTTAAAAAATTATAGGCATTATCTGCCCTGTTTTTCCTGGCCAGAGCATCATCAACTTCCGGTGAAGAATACTGAAAATCTTCCAGGTGGACAAGGCCAAGTTCGGCCAGCGCATCCAGAGTTAACTCTTTATCTTTGGTCTGGACAACCATCGTAATCTGTTTCATCTCTGCAATCATCGCTTAGGCCTCCCTTACCAGTTTATTTTTAGATAACTTGCCCCGCACCACTGCCGCTGTCTGCTGATCGCCTAAGAAAATATTGATGCGCCTGATATTTTCCCTGGTGTCAGGGATCTTAACCTTTTCAAACAGGTTGACCCGTTGGGTAGTAATTCTTAACTCTTCGCCCAGTAGTTCAGCCTGTTTTTTTAGAATTGAAAGTTCCATATCTGCGGAATAAAGCTCTTTCAGCTTTTGAACACCTGCATCCACCCAAAGGGGGTAAAACATCAGGTCATAGGGCATATCCTCATAAATAACCGCGTTAAACACCGGAATATCAACACCGGCGATGTTAGTAGTTTCCAGGTCAGTCTCTTTTACCTTAATCAGCTCGGCAAGATCTAAATTTTCGCCAAAAACATGAACCCATCTCATCAGATCGGCATTGATTCTATCCCGCTGCCGGTTCTTTTCATTAATTTGCACTTCAACCTGTCGTATTTCCATCTGCAGCAGTTGCTTCTTCAAAACCAGCGTGGGCAAATAGCGTTTAAATCTTTTTAGCTGATCCTTTTGCTTTTTTAATTCATTTTTCGTATACTTTATTTTTGCCATTATCTACACCTATTTACGACAGTATTTTTCGATCAGCTCCGACTTTAATCCTGTTTCCTCCGGCGCAAAACAACCACCTAAAATTTCCCATCCTTTATCCAGGGCCGCTTCCAGGGGAATGTTGACGGAAAGGTCCATCATTTCTTTTTCAAATTGCTGGCCGTAAGTCAGGAGTTTCTCGTCCCATTCTGACATTTTAAAGCCCATTGATTTCTTCTCCAGCGACTCCTTATAGGCAGCGTACAACTTGATCATACCATCCATAATAGCACGGTGATCATCCCGGGTATCACCATTTACCAACTGCTTTAGCCTGGAGAGAGACCCGAATGGTTCGATCCGGCCATTACGAAGATAGAATTGTCCTTCAGTAATATAGCCCGTGTTATCGGGAACAGGGTGGGTGACGTCATCCCCGGGCATGGTGGTGACGCCAAGTATGGTAATTGAGCCCGACCCTTCAAAGTCAACAGCCTTTTCGTAGCGTGAAGCTAATTGGGTGTAAAGATCTCCGGGATAGCCACGGTTGGAGGGAACCTGTTCCATAGTGATGGCAATTTCCTTCATGGCATCAGCAAAGTTGGTCATATCAGTCAGCAAAACCAGAACCCGTTTGTCCTGGATGGCAAACTTTTCCGCCACCGCCAGGGCAATATCAGGAACCAGCAGGGATTCAACCACAGGGTCGGATGCCGTATGAACAAAAAAGACTGTTCTGGACATCACACCGCCCTTTTCCAGGGTATCTTTGAAGAAAAGATAGTCATCGTATTTAAGCCCCATCCCGCCGAGAATGATAATATCAACCTCAGCCTGCAGGGCTATCCGTGCTAATAGTTCGTTATAAGGCTCACCGGAAACTGAAAAGATTGGCAGTTTCTGCGACTCTACCAGTGAGTTAAAAACATCAATCATGGGAATCCCTGTCCGGACCATTTTGCGGGGAATAATCCGCTTGGCGGGATTTACGGAAGGGCCGCCAATTTCAATCATCGTATCGGAAAGTTCGGGTCCTCCATCCCGCGGCCGTCCTGAACCATCAAAAATGCGCCCTAAAAGATTGGGAGAAAAAGAAACTTTCATCGGCTCACCCATGAACCGGACTTCGTCCCCGGTGGAAACACCCCGTCCACCATTGAAAACCTGCAGGGCAACTTCATCGCCTTTCAGACGGATTACTTCCGCCAGAGATGAGCCATACCTGCTTCCAACGACGGCAAGCTCCTTATAGCGCACTCCTTCTGCCTTTACTGTAATAACGTTACCGGAGATCGATTCAATTTTACTGTATACTTTTTGCAACTCTAGCCCCTCCTTGACTCGCCTGCCAAAAGATTTTCAGCATCTGCTTCGACCCCAATTTTCTTTTCGGCCAGCAGTTCAGAGATGGTGTTCTCCAGATTATTGAATTCTTCGCTTTTCCATTTTTTACCATTATAGTCCAGGAAATTCTGTCTCACCCGGTTAAACCAGGAACGGGCTTCCTCTTTGCCGGTAAAATCTAACTTGGCCGTCAGAATACCGATGAGAATATCGTAGACATGCAGTTGACGCTCAGGCTCAACAGCGGCATCAACAGGATCAAAGGAGTTTTGCTGGATATAGACGTAATCGAGCAACTCCGATTTCAGGTAAATAATATAATCTTCAAGTGAAGTACCCTCTTCACCAACTACTTTCATCATTTGGCCTACCTCATCACCTTTAAAGAGGATGGCCCGGCCATATTCTGCTTTCCCGTGGCCGATAATACCCTTATATTTTGACCAGGATTCCAGGGGGTGGATCGCGGGATATTTACGGGCATCAGCCCGCTGCTGGGATAAACCGTGAAATGCCCCTACTACCTTTAATGTGGCCTGGGTTACCGGCTCTTCAAAGTTTCCGCCGGCCGGAGAAACAGTACCGCCGATGGTCACAGAGCCGATACCACCACTTTTCAGACGCACGATCCCTGCCCGTTCATAAAAGGCTGCGATCAGTGATTCCAGGTAAGCAGGGAAGGCCTCTTCCCCAGGGATC
Source organism: uncultured Syntrophomonadaceae bacterium (assembly GCA_964436815.1). Lineage (GTDB taxonomy): Bacteria > Bacillota > Dethiobacteria > DTU022 > DTU022 > UBA993. Next base: position 1,348 of record CAYTER010000036.1, on the reverse strand, counting down.
TCTTCCAAACGACCGGACATTTCACGCATGGCCTGAGCCCACCTGGAGGTTGAATCGGCCAGCAGTAAAACGTTAAGGCCCATCTGCCGGTAATATTCAGCCATGGTTACCGCTGTATAAACCGAAGCTTCACGGGCAGCAACCGGCATGGAGGAAGTATTGCAGATAATGATTGTTCTTTCCATTAAGGAACGGCCGGTTTTCGGGTCGATCAGTTCGGGAAACTCTTTCAGGGTCTCCACTACCTCGCCGGCACGCTCTCCACAGGCTGCGATTATAATTATATCCGCATCAGCGTACCTGGAAGTAATCTGCTGCAGTACCGTTTTACCGGCGCCAAAAGGACCGGGGATGCAGTAGGTACCGCCCTTGGCTACGGGAATAAAAGTATCAATAATTCTAACTTTGGTTATCAGGGTCTCTTCCGGTTTTAAGCGCTCTGCGTAGATTTTTACAGCTCTTTTTACAGGCCAGTTAAATACCATAGTCAGTTGATGAAGGGCACCTTTTTCATCTTTAGCCTCAGCCAGCACATCATTAATGGTATACTTACCTGCCGCATTAATGCTTTCCAGGGTTAGAGTACCTTCAAATTGAAAGGGAACCATGATCCAGTGATTAAATATACCCTCTTTGACAAATCCGATCTGTTCGCCGGCTTCCAACCTGGCCCCGATCTCCACCGTCGGCATAAACTCCCATTCTTTTTGATCATCGAGAGCCGCCAGGTAAACACCCCGGTCTAAAAAGAACCCGCATTTTTCTGCCAGTTCCGGTAAGGGGTTCTGTAATCCATCATATATCTGACCCAATAAGCCCGGGCCCAACTGCACACTCAGTAATTCACCGCTAAATTCAACCGTATCCCCCACACGTATACCCGAAGTCATTTCAAAAACCTGGAGGTCGGCCACATTGCCCTTAATCCTGATAATCTCTGATTTCAATTTCTTATCCCCGGTATTGATGTAACAGACTTCATTCATCGTGGCCTCACCGGTATATTCCACCGATACCATATTCCCACTTATGCCAATTACTTTGTTAATCATCCTCACCCATTTCTATAGCTTAATCAGTTAATTAACTTTCAGTTAAAGCAGCATATTCTTTATTAAAAGAATCTCTGCCAAGCTCTTCCTGAAATTTTTCCTGTCGCAAAACAAGCTGAAGTTTAAAATAATAGATGACTAAAGCCTCAAGGTCAAAATAGTGGCGAGCGCCGATCTCTTCTAAATAGTCCCACCGCAATTGGTCCAAATATCGTTCTGCATCCAACGGCGATTCCAAAGTAATAACCGCCCGAACCTGCTCAAGCAGCATGTAGCTATCAGCCGAAGCCTCAAGA
>CAYTER010000035.1:17909-23165 GCA_964436815.1 uncultured Syntrophomonadaceae bacterium | reverse complement strand
CCCAGCGGCGGCTCCGATCACCGCTACAACCCGATGGGCTATTTTTAAAAGATAGATTAAAACGAACGGTCCAGGCAGATCTATTTTAAGAAGGCCATCCCGACCAGGATGGCCTTCAGCTTAAATATTAATAATTAGTCTGCAATTTTGTGATATGATAATTGACGGTGCCGGAACTTTGAAAATATAAATTACTTTAACGTTGAATTATAGGAGTTGGCGTAAATGGAAGATCGCGGTAAAAAAACTATCCTACGATATGTGATTATTGGCCTGCTGGTTCTGATCGGAACCAACCTGGCGACCTATTACCTGGCAGGCAAAGGAGCAGGGCAGGCAACCGGGGACGAGCCTACGGTAATCAAATATGAACCGGTCCGCCGTGAGCTTGAAGCGGATGTCATGGTTATCCAGGAAGCCTTGAATACAATTACCGATTATTATTTTTCCCCGGTAGAGAAGGAAGAGCTGATTGAAGGAGCCTTACGCGGAATGATCGAGAGTATCGGTGATCCCCAGGTTCGTTTTTTTGATCCTGCGGAGCTTGAAGAATTCATGACCGATACACAGGGCTCATACAGCGGTATCGGGGTCAGGATCGTTGAAACCAACGGTCGGATCGTAGTATTTGAAGTTTTTCCGGGATCTCCTGCCGAAGAGAGCGGTTTAAGCCCGGGAGATTACCTGCTTGAAGCTGATGGTGAAGAACTGACCGGGCAGGGTGTCAGCCGGGCAGTGGAGCTCTTAAGGGGGCCTTCCCGGGTACCGGTTGAAGTCCTGATTAAGAGACCGGGCGCCGATGATCCGCTCAAGATTTCCGTTAACCGGGCTGAAATCACCGTAGCCACTGTTTTCAGCGAAATGCTCGATGATGGACTCGGGTATATCCGGATCAGCAGTTTTGACAGCAACACGGCTGGCGAGTTCAGCTCCCAGTTCAGGGACATTGAAAGACGCGGCCTCAGCACGGGCTTGATTCTTGACCTGCGCAACAACCCCGGCGGGTTGGTCGATCAGGCGGTGGAGATTGCGCGGCTTCTGGTGCCTGAAGGCGAAATAGTCAGGCTGGTCGGCAGAGACGGCGAGGTCAGAAACACCTATTATTCGAGCGCTGAAAAAAAACCATACCCGATCGTTGTGCTGATTAACGAAGATTCAGCAAGCTCCTCTGAGCTGTTGGCCGGGGCGCTGCAGGACAGGAATGCCGCTCTTCTGGTCGGCAAAACCACTTATGGCAAAGCTTCTGTGCAGCAGTTGGCCAACCTGGTTGATGGCAGTGGTATTCTCCTGACCATTGCCCGCTACTTCACTCCCTCTGGTCATGACATCCACGAACACGGCATCGCACCGGATTTTGAAGTTGAAATGCCGGAAATATTGCGTTATTATCATTACTTCTTCCCGGGCAGCCTGGAACAGGGCGATTACGGGGTCGAAGTTGAGATGCTGCAGATGATGCTTGATCAGATTGGTTTTACGGTTGAGGTAACCGGTTACTTTGACTTGTCTACTTCTATCGCCCTGACCAATTTTCAGATTGCTTCGGGGTTGAACGGAACCGGTAAATTTGAGGATCAAACCTGGGTGGAGCTGCGTGAGGCGCTTGATCTTGCCGCCAGGGAAAATGACGACCAGCTGAATTATGCCCTGGAGCTGATCAGAAAACCCGGACTATGGACCATTACCGGAGGCCATAATTAAATAATGCTGTTGGTTGAAATCGGCAGGATATTTCTGACTACTTTTTTGATCGCTATTTTCACGCCAATTTTCTGGATTGTGCTGTTTCTTATTCTCATGCAGTACCGGCGGGTTGCCGCTGTAGAAACGAAACTTTTCGGTCGTCCAATTAACAGCCTGAGCAGACAGATGCTGCTGTCGTTTGGCCTTGGCGTACTTGGCGGTCTGCTGGCCAGTGTGGTTTTGATTTTTCTCGGTCTTTCCCTGGAGCAAATCGGGCTGTACTTTATCTGGCCGGTTGCCCTCCTGTTGCTGTTGATTAATCCCCGTTATCTCTGTTTTTCCTATGCCGGAGGAATTGTCGCCGTTTCTGTTCTCTTCGTCCGTCACCTGCTAATGCCGCTATTCCCGGAGTTGGCGGGATATGGTGTAATAAGCGCTCTTTTACAAATTCATATCCCGGCGCTGCTCGTGTTAATCGGTTTGCTGCACCTGGTCGAAGCGGTGCTTATTTACTGCGGGGGGCATTGGGGCAGCAGTCCCATATTTTTAAAACAGGACGGCGGTGTGGTTACCGGCGCCTTTTCCCTCCAGCGCTTCTGGCCTTTACCCCTGGCCGCCCTGATGGTTGCAGTTGTCGCCCAGGCAGATATTGTTGGGGTCAGTATGCCTGAATGGTGGCCGATTCTAAAATCGACTGTTCAACCTGAAGCCGGAGAGAGCCTGCAGTATATGCTCATTCCGGTAGCTGCCGGGCTTGGTTACGCTGATCTGGCTCTATCATCGACTCCGCGCGGGCGCAGTGTTTTTTCAGCTAAATGGCTTGCCATATACAGCCTGATTTTACTGGCCGTTGGTATTACAGCCGAATATTGGACTCTACTGGTATTGCCCGGTGTAGTATTTGCTCCACTCGGGCATGAACTGCTGATCCTGCTTGGCAATAAGCGGGAAAGGGATGCTGAACTCCTTTACCGGCAGGCTTCCGAAGGTGTGAAACTGATGATGGTCCTGCCTGGTTCCCCTGCTGCTGAAGCCGGCTTGAACGGAGATGATTTACTCCTTACGGTTAATGGCAACAGGGTGACCAGCGGGACTGATTTGATGGAGGCCATTGAAAACAGTTATTTCATGGTGCTGCTCGATGGCAGACGGGGAACAGATCAGTTCTCGGTAATTCTCAAGAAGGAGTATTCCGGGAAAAAAGAAGGATCCCACCCGGGTTTACTGGAAATTCAGGGAAATTCGGCCTATTCAGCCCTGCACCGCAGTGCAGCGCTTGGTATCATTCCTGTTCCGGCTGAAGATTCACCGGTCTATCTGGAATTAAGAAAACCCGATCCCTTAAACAGTCTCAAACAGGTTTTTGGCAAACTGACCGGTATCCGGAGGATCAATAACCGCTGAAGCCGGTTCTACGATTAATAATGATGGAGGTGCTCGATGTTAGCAGCTGCTCTAGCTGCTTTTGTGACCGTATTTGTTGCTGAGTTTGGTGATAAAACTCAGCTGGTATCGCTCACCATGGCCTGCCGTTACCCTCCCCTCCAGGTCCTGGCGGGCGCCATGGCTGCATTGGCGGTTGTGATCGGCCTGGCTGTGGCTGTTGGCGGTTTTCTTGCCGCTCAACTGCCCCATTCCCTGATTGCTTTAATTTCCGGGCTGGTTTTTATTATCATGGGCATCCTGAATTATCATCGTAAAGATGGTTCATCGGAAGAATGCGATCGGCGGGATGGTTTTATTCAGACCATGGTAATGGTTTTTGTAGCCGAGTTCGGGGATAAAACCCAGCTGGCCGCCATGTTCCTGGCTGCCGGCTTTGGTTATCCCATTGCGGTTTTTGTCGGGGCTATGCTGGCTATGCTTTTAAACCACCTGATCGCCGTCTATCTCGGCAGCCGTTTCATATCCAAGCTAAAACCCAGCTATTTAAGGATCGGAACAACAGCTCTCTTTTGCCTTGTTGGCCTGACGATCATCCTCTGGGAAGTTTTACCGAAACTAATCAACTGAAACTTCTTCCCCGCTATCTCCTAAAATCTTCCGGCAACTAAATTGTGCTATAATAGACCTTGTTGGAGGTGGAGCTTTGGCCGCAAATGGTCTTTTTAAAATAAAGGCGGAGCATCAACCGTCCGGCGATCAGCCTGAAGCAATAGAAGCCCTGGTGCAAGGTTTGCGCCGGGGCTATAATTACCAGACCCTGCTTGGCGTAACCGGTTCGGGAAAAACTTTTACCATTGCCAATGTGATTGAGAAAGTTCAGCGTCCGACCTTGGTTATGGCGCCGAATAAAATTCTGGCTGCCCAGCTTTGCAGTGAATTCAAAGAGCTCTTTCCCGATAACGCGGTGGAATATTTTATCAGCTACTATGACTACTATCAACCTGAAGCTTATCTGCCGTCAAGTGATACCTACATCGAGAAAGACTCGTCGATTAATGATGAAATTGATAAGCTGCGGCATTCGGCGACCAGCTCGCTGCTTGAGCGGCGCGATGTGGTAATTGTTGCTTCAGTCTCCTGTATCTATGGTCTTGGTTCGCCCCAGGAGTACCTGGAGCAGGTTTTATCTTTGCGCACAGGCATGAAAATGAGCCGGGAGCAGATTATCGATCGGCTGGTTGAGATCCAGTACCAGCGCAATGAGATCGATTTTCATCGCGGTACCTTCAGGGTCAGAGGCGATGTTATTGAAATTATTCCCGCTTCGTTTTCCGAAGCGGCCATCAGGGTTGAACTTTTTGGCGATGAAATTGAAAAACTGCGCGAAATCGATCTCGTCAGTGGGCGGGTCAGCGGGCAAAGAGCACATGTCGCCATTTTTCCGACCACGCATTATGTTACTGCGCCAAATCAGCTGAAACGGGCTGTTGTTGATATTGAAGCCGAGCTGCAGGAAAGGTTGGCCTACTTCCGGAGCCGTGATCGGCTGCTTGAAGCCCAGCGTCTGGAACAGCGAACCAACTATGACCTGGAAATGCTGCAGGAGATCGGTTTCTGCAGCGGGATTGAGAATTATTCACGTCACCTTGACGGAAGGGCTCCCGGCAGCAGGCCGGCGACCCTGCTCGATTACTTTCCGGAAGACATGTTAATGGTTGTCGACGAATCGCATATAACCATCCCCCAGATTAACGGGATGTATCGCGGAGACTTTTCGCGCAAAAGCAACCTGGTGGAATATGGTTTCAGGTTGCCCTCAGCCCTTGATAATCGCCCCCTGAAATTTGACGAATATGAAAGTCTGGTCAAACAGGCAATTTTTGTTTCGGCCACACCGGGACCATGGGAACTGGATCACAGCTCGGCGGTGGTGGAACAAATTATTCGTCCTACGGGGCTGGTCGATCCTGAAGTTGAAGTGCGCACGGCAGTAGGCCAGGTCGATGATCTCTACGGCGAGATCAGGACCCGGGCTGAAGCCAATCAAAGAGTACTGGTGACAACGATGACCAAGCGCATGGCTGAGGATCTGACCGATTATTACAGAAACATGGGGATCAGGGTGCGTTACATGCACTCTGATATTGATGCCCTGGAAAGAATGTCGATTATCAGGGGCTTGCGCCT
>CAYTER010000035.1:0-17809 GCA_964436815.1 uncultured Syntrophomonadaceae bacterium | reverse complement strand
GAACGCCGCCGCATAAAGCAGATTGCCTATAATGAGGAACACGGCATTATCCCGCAGACGATTGTCAAACCGGTGTTTTCCTTGATTGAGGCCACGGCGGTAGCCGAGGAAGAAGAACGTTACCTGGAGGATGATTATAAAAAACTTCCTGCTGAAAAGAGGCGCAAGACGATTGAAAAATTGCGCCGGGAGATGCGTCAGGCATCAAAAGAACTGGCTTTCGAACGGGCGGCGGAATTACGGGATCTAATCTTCGCAATGGAAAAAATGGTTTAATCAGAACCTGTCAGTAATAGAGGTGGAATATTTGTCGACCGAAGAAATTATTATCCGTGGTGCCAGGGAACACAACCTTAAAAATATTAACCTGACCCTGCCCCGCAACAAACTGATTGTTTTTACCGGCCTGAGCGGCTCCGGAAAGTCGTCGCTGGCCTTTGATACTATCTATGCCGAAGGACAGAGACGTTACGTGGAATCGCTTTCGGCCTATGCCCGCCAGTTTTTGGGACAGATGGACAAACCGGACTTGGATCAGATTGAAGGGCTCTCCCCGGCCATCTCAATTGACCAGAAGACAGCTTCGCGTAACCCGCGTTCAACGGTTGGCACGGTTACGGAAATCTATGACTATATCAGGCTTCTGTATGCCCGGATCGGTCACCCTTATTGTCCGACCTGCAACAAGCCCATCAGTCAGCAGACGGTCCAGCAAATGGTTGACCAGGTCCTGACCCTGCCTGCGGAAACCCGTATTCAGGTTTTAGCGCCCCTGGTCCGCAGCCGTAAAGGCGAGTATACAAAGCTTTTTGAAGATATGCGCCGCAAAGGTTACGTGCGAATCAGGGTTGATGGTGAAGTGCGGGAACTGGAGGAAGAGATTGTCCTCGACAAGCAGAAAAAACATGATATTGAGGTTGTCGTCGATCGCCTTGTTTTGCGTGAGGATAGCCGTACGCGCCTTGCTGATTCTATCGAAACAGCTCTCAAGCTGAGTGAGGGGCTGGTCCTGGTAGAGGAAGTAGGGGGCTCGGAGCTGCTGTTCAGTGAAAATTTTGCCTGCGCCGAATGCGGTTTCAGTTTCGAGGAAATCAGTCCCCGGATTTTTTCGTTCAACAGTCCCTACGGGGCTTGTCCCGAATGCAGCGGCCTGGGCACTAAAGCCGAATTTGCCGCAGAGCTGGTCATACCCTTTCCGGAATTATCAATCCGCGAAGGAGCCATCCACCCCTGGTCAGGTCAGAACTATTATATGCAGTTCCTGGAATCGGCGGCAAAAGCCTGGGAGGTTGATCTCGATCAGCCCTTCAAGGATCTCGACTCCGAGCTGCAGCAAAAGATTTTATATGGATCGCCGGAAGTAATCAATTTCCGTTACGTAAACATGTTTAGAAGGGTCCGTAACTACCGCAAGGCATTTCCAGGTGTCCTCCGGTTGCTGGATCGCCGCTACGCGGCAACCGCTTCGGAGGATATGCGTGCGGAAATGGCCCGTTATATGCAGGTTAGGCCCTGTCCGGTTTGCAGCGGGAAGCGGTTGAAACCTTCCAGCCTCGCAGTTTTACTTGGCGAGCGTAACATTGCCGATCTCGCTGCCCTTACTGTGGCAGAAGCCGGCCGTTTTTTCAATGAGCTTAAACTCAATCCCCGTGAGGAGCATATCGCCCGCCAGGTTTTAAAAGAGATTGGCGAAAGACTCAGTTTTTTACAAAACGTCGGTTTGCAGTACCTGACCCTTGATCGTGCTGCGGCCACGCTTTCCGGCGGGGAAGCCCAGCGGATCAGGTTGGCTACCCAGATCGGTTCCGGCCTGACCGGAGTGATCTACATCCTTGACGAGCCGAGCATTGGCCTGCACCAGCGTGACAATGCCCGCTTGATCGGCACCCTGAAAGCGCTGCGCGATTTGGGGAATACGGTGCTGGTGGTAGAACACGATGAAGAAACGATCCGCAGCGCCGATCACCTGGTTGATATCGGGCCGGGTGCCGGGGCCGGCGGGGGTGAAATAGTCGCTGAAGGAACCCTTCAGGATATTATGGATGCCGAGCATTCGGTTACCGGAGATTACCTGGCCGGCCGGCGATTTGTCACTGTTCCGGCGGAAAGAAGGGAAACAAACGACCGCTGGCTTTGGATTCGCGGAGCCAGGGAGCATAATTTGAAAGATATAGATGTCGGCATCCCCCTGGGGCTCTTTGTTTGTGTTGCCGGTGTATCCGGTTCCGGGAAGAGCACCCTGATCAACGAAATCCTGGCCCGGGCCCTGGCTCGTAAGCTGCACCGTTCACGGGAGCAGGCCGGAGAACATCGGGCCATTGAAGGGACAGAACAGCTTGATAAAGTGATCGAAATCGATCAGTCCCCGATCGGCCGCACGCCCCGTTCAAACCCGGCCACCTATACCGGCCTTTTTGACGGGATTAGGGAACTATTTGCCAAAACCCAGGAATCACGCCGCCGGGGCTATAAACAGGGGCGGTTCAGCTTCAATGTCAAGGGTGGTCGCTGTGAAGCCTGCCGCGGTGACGGAATCCTGCGCATCGAGATGCATTTTCTGCCGGATGTATATGTGCCCTGCGAAGTCTGCCGTGGCAAACGTTATAATCGTGAAACGCTCGAAGTGCGTTACAAGGAGAAAAACATTGCTGATGTCCTGGCGATGAACGTGGAAGAAGCGCTCGAGTTCTTCTCGGCCATTCCAAAGATACAGCGTAAACTGCAACTGCTTTTTGATGTGGGGTTGGGCTATATTCACCTCGGCCAACCGGCGACAACGCTTTCGGGCGGCGAAGCACAGCGGGTGAAGCTGGCCACTGAGCTCTCGCGCCGTAGCAACGGCCGCAGCCTTTACATTTTGGATGAGCCAACAACCGGCCTGCATCTTGATGATATCAGCAAATTATTGGTGATTCTCGATCGCCTGGTCGAAAGCGGTAATACGGTTGTGGTCATCGAACATAACCTTGAGGTTCTGAAAAGGGCCGACTACCTGATTGATCTTGGCCCTGAAGGCGGGGACGGAGGTGGAACTGTGGTTGCTTCCGGAACTCCTGAGGAGGTAGCAGCTTTCAGAACATCGTTTACCGGGCAGTGGCTGGCAAAGATCCTGAAACCGGCGAAAAAACCGGTAAAAAGAAAGCCGCAGTAAAATAATGTTCCAATGGGGTTATGCTATTGTTTGAAGAACTGAAAAAGAAAGTAAGCCGTTTTCCCGATCTGCCGGGAGTCTACCTGCTGAAGGACAAAAACGACCGGATTATCTATGTGGGGAAAGCGGGTTCCTTGCGTAAGCGGGTTCGCTCTTATCTTACCGACAAAACGGAGTATTCCCCTCGCCTGCGATCGCTACAGAAGCAGCTTCAGACGATCGATTACCTGGTCACTGACAGTGAGGTTGAAGCGCTGATCCTGGAGTGCAGCCTGATTAAGGAATACCGGCCCCGCTTTAACGTCAATCTAAAGGACGATAAAGATTATCCTTACCTGTTGATTACCCCGGAGTTTTACCCCAGGCTGGAGCTGCTGCGACTTTCCCAAAAAAGCTCCCGCAGGGCCCGTTACGAAGCCCTGCCAGGCAAAACAGAGCGCCGGTTTGGCCCCTATACCGACGTAGGGGCTGTGCGCGATACAATGCTTTTTCTTGGCACGCTTTTCCCCCTGCGACGCTGCCGCCAACCGCTAGACGGCAATCCGACAAAAGAAAGGCCCTGTCTCAATTTCCAAATGAAACGCTGTCTGGCTCCCTGCCAGGGCAGAGATATTGTTCCCCCTGAGGAATATGGAAAGATGGTACAGCAGATAGCTCTGTTTTTAGAAGGACGCCATGGCGACCTGGAAAAACAGTTAAAACAACAAATGGATCAGGCTGCTGCCAATGAAAGCTTTGAAGAAGCTGCTGTTATAAGGGATCGCTTATTATCTTTACAGAGGGTTGCCGGACAGCAGCAGAAAGTGCTTCTGGCCGGAAACAGTCCTGACCGGGATATTGTGGCCATAGCCCGCAGGAACAGTGTTGCAGCAGTACACCTCTTTCTGATTCGTGATGGCAGGCTGCTTAGCCAAAAGCATTTCAGTCTGACCGGAACAGACGAGCTTGCAGATGAGGAGGTGCTGGCGTCTTTCGTCAAGTCCTATTACAGTCGGATTGACGAGCTACCGGCAGAAATTCTTTTCAGCACAGAACCGGCCGAAAGGACATTGCTTTCCGCCTGGCTGGGAACTAAAGCGGGTCGAAAAGTTCATTTAAAAACGCCGCAAAGAGGCAGTCTTAGAAAGTTGGTTGATCTTGCCAGGCGCAACTGTTTGTTGAAGCTGGAAGAAGAAGAAAATTTGAGGGTGCGCCGGACTGAAGAGCCCTTAGCGGAACTTGCCCGCCTATTAGGGGAAAATGCGCTTCCCGAAAGAATTGAAGCCTACGATGTTTCTCACCTGCGCGGCGGCTCACCTGTCGGCTCAATGGTTGTCTTCAGGCATGGAGAAGAGGAAAAGGAAGAGTATCGCCGCTTCAATATCCGCAAGGCAGCTCCTGGTGATGACTACGCCGCCCTGGCTGAAATGCTTGAGCGGCGGGCGGAACGCTCTGACTGGCCGCCGCCGGATCTGCTCCTGATTGACGGGGGCAAGGGACAGCTTGCCGCTGCTGCCAAAGCGCTGCGCGACACTTCGTTAGAAACAGTATCACTGGCCGCCCTGGCCAAGGATCCGGATCGGCTTTATCTTGAAGGGGCACCGATGCCTGTCCTTCTCCCGGCTGAAAGCGCTACGCTGCAGTTGCTGCAGCGTATCAGAAATGAAGCGCACCGTTTTGCTGTCGGCGGTCACCGGAAACATAAAAGCCGTAACACTATAAGCTCACGCCTTGAAAATATACCGGGCATCGGCCCGGGTAAAAGAGCGGCCCTGCTTAAAGCTTTTGGCAGTATAGAGAAGATCAGAGCCGCTGAAATTGAGGACCTGCTTAATGTGCCGGGGATTAGCCGCTCACTGGCCGAGGCTATTTATGAAGCAGCTCACTTAAGTCTGGATTGATCGGCTTGTTTCTGAGCAGCTCCACTCTGCTTTTTACCTTATGTTATACTTATTTTGAGGTGTTTATTGATGAAATATCGTTTGCTTGCCGTCGATCTCGATGACACCCTGCTTAACAGCAGTTCTCAAATCTCTGCCCGCAACCGGGAAGCGATACGGGAGGCGGCGGATGCAGGAATAGAATTTTTAATCGTTACCGGCAGGATGTTCAGAACCAGTGTTGGTTTTCTCGAGCAGCTTGGTTTTGTTGATGACTGCCCCCTGATCAACTATCATGGCGCCCTGGTTAAAAAAGCCCGCAGCAGGGAAACCCTGCTCCACAGGCCAATTCCAAATCAGCTCGCGGTTCAGGTTCTGGAAGAAGCAGAAAAAACAGATTACCATGTTTCTGTTTTTATTGAAGATGATTTATACATCAGGGAAGAAAATGAATACTCCCGCTATTATCAGTCTTTTTCTGGTATTGAGCTGCAACCGGTCGGCAAACTCAGTACGTTTTTGCAGAAAAATGGCAGCAGCCCGACTAAAATGAGTATCATCCGCTGGGACGGGACGATTGATGATATTGAGGAGAGCCTGCGGATCAGTTTTACAGATCAACTGGCAATATTGCAGTCACGGCCTTATTTCCTGGAAATTACCGATCGTCTGGCCACTAAAGGCCAGACACTTAATTGGTATACGAAGCAGCGGGGGATCAAGCCCGAGGAAGTAATTGCTGTCGGTGACGGCCCTAATGATCTTGACATGCTGGCTTTTGCCGGGCTGGGAGTGGCAGTCGCCAATGCCCGCCCGGAGGTCAAGAAAGTTGCAGATGTGATAACTGCATCGAATGATGATGACGGGGTAGCTGCTATTATTGAAAGTTACATTTTTAACGGAGGGAAAAGTTGATGGGAGAGACGGGAGCAATTCGCCTCGTTTTGATAACCGGGCTGTCAGGCGCTGGGAAGAGCCATGCTTTAAACTGTTTTGAGGATCTGGGCTATTATTGCGTCGACAACATGCCCCCCACCTTGATACCCAAGTTTGCCGATCTCTTTATCCAGTCAGAGAACAAAAAAGTCGCGCTGGTTTGCGATATGCGCGGCGCTGCTTTTTTTAAGGATCTATTCGATGCTTTAAAGGAGCTCGAGGGGCGTGACGTTGATTATGAGATTCTCTTCCTGGTTGCAGATGATGAAGTGCTGATCCGGCGTTACAAAGAGACCCGCCGCCGTCACCCCCTGGGTGATATCAGCCTGCCCGATGCAATCCGCAAAGAAAGAGAAGCTTTGAGTGGTTTGCGGGGTAAAGCCAGCAGAGAGATTGACACGACCAGGCTGAAGCCCTGGGAACTGAAATCGCGGATTGTTGAGATTTATGAACCGGATAAACGCGACAAGAATATGCAGGTTCGACTTCTCTCATTTGGTTTTAAGTACGGGCTGCCTCCTGAAGCAGACTTGGTTTTTGACGTGCGGTTCCTTCCCAATCCTCACTATGTTGAAGAACTGAAAGAACTGACCGGGGAGGATCTGCAGGTTAAAGAGTATGTCTGGCAATGGACCGAAACTGTAAGTTTCTTTGAAAAAATCAAAGATCTGCTGGATTTTTCAATCCCTTACTACATCAAGGAAGGCAAGGCCAGCCTGGTTATCACCATCGGCTGCACCGGCGGGAAACACCGTTCAGTGGTCCTGGCAGATGAACTTGGAAAATATCTGGGATCACGTTACAGCGTGACGGTGGAACACCGCGATATCAGCAAAAAATAACCGGGAGGACAAGCTTTGACTTTAACCAGACAGGTTAAGGAAGAACTAACCAGGCTGGAAGAGGGGTTGGAATGCTGCTACTCCTGGGAATTAAAAGCCCTTCTCCTCAAGCAGGGTTATTATACCTTCAGACAAAAAGAATACAGCCTGAGCATCGTGGCTGATAACATCACCGTTGCCCGCCGGCTTTTTAACCTGCTGCGCAAAGCGGGGGTGGAATCACCGCTTATCTACAAAAGGCAGGAAGTTCGGCTTCGCAGAAGTCAGTTTGTGGTTCAGGTTTACGGCAGTGAACAGGTTGATGCTCTGCTGGTATACCTGGACCTGAAAGAAGTTGGCCGGTTTTTAACTTTATCCCGCCGCCATACAGCGATTCCGAAAAGGAACTGCTGTCGCAGAGCTTTTCTCAGGGGAGCTTTTTTGGCCGGGGGCACGATCTCGGTTTCCAGGCGCTCTGGTTACCACCTGGAGATCAACTGCGGTAACCCCGAAGATGCCGGAGTCTATCAACAGGTGCTTAGATCATTTAACCTAAATCCCTTATACCGGATCAGGAACGATACAGCTTATCTGTATTTTAAAAATGCCGAGGCGGTTGCCGATTTTTTAAGGATTATTGGTGCCGGAAGCGTTCTCCTGCAGTTCGAAAGCCAGAGGGTAATGAAAAGCATGCGTAACCAGGTAAACCGCCGGGTAAACTGCGAAACTGCCAACCTCGGCAAAGTTGTGGCCACAGCCCAGCAGCAGTTGGATTTGATCGATGAGCTTGATCGGTTAATCGGGCTGAACAATCTATCTTCAGCCTTAAGAGATATTGCGATCATGCGTCGAAAACATCCCGAGGCTTCCTTAAAAGAATTGGGAGAGCTGCTTGATCCTCCGGTGACCAAATCGGGAGTTAGCCACCGTTTTCGTCAGCTCGAAAAGATCATGAAAAAGACAAAAACCCTTTAGACCAAGCAAATATCATGCCATTTTAGCAGCCAAAGGCAGGAATAACAGCTGCTGTGTCGAAATAAGCAACCAGCCGTCAAACTTAGGCGATTCAGAGCTATCAGGAGAAGGTTCAATGAAGCTTGACTACAATTTAAAACTTGAGCAGACCCAGAAATTAATCATAACCCCGGAGCTGAAACTGGCGATCACCCTGCTGCAATATTCTTCGCTTGAGCTAATAGATCATATTCAGCTGGAGTTGCTCGAGAACCCTGTTTTGGAAATCCAGGAAAACGCCGAAGTTGACAAGGACACCGAGCCGGAGGCAATTGGCGATAATACTACAGAATCAATTGAAATACCGGAAACCAATGACCGAAATGATTTACCCTGGGAAGAATATTTCCGTGATATGGATCTCGATAGTAATTATTATTCTTCAGTTCGTTCCAGGGAAGTTGTTGAACAGCAACCAACCGTGGAGAACTGCGCCGGACTGGCCGGTTCCATGCAGGAAGATCTTTGCGGCCAGCTGAGAATGCTTGATCTTACCCCGACGCAGTTTACCCTGGCCGCTTTTCTGGCCGGAAACCTTGATCATAACGGTTATCTTCAGGGCGATATGGATGAGCTGGTCAGTGCCATCGGAGCTGACCGGGCTGAGTTGGAAGAAGCGCTTAAAATCATTCAGAGACTAGAGCCGGCCGGAATAGGCTGCCGGAATTTACAGGAATGCCTCTTACTGCAGTTGGAACGGCTGGAAAAGCCGCCGTTATTAGCGGTGAAGATTGTTTCCGATTACCTTCCGGCTGCTGCTGATGGCCGTTATCATTACCTGTCAGGAAAACTGGACTGTTCAGATGAAGAAGTAAAAGAAGCGGTTGAATTTATCCGCACCCTGAATCCCAAGCCGGGCAGTATTTTCGGTGAAGGAGACGAGACCCGCTATATTGTTCCCGATATTATCGTTGAAAAAGTGGATGGACAATATCTGGTCATTGCCAATGACAGCAGTATCCCCCAGCTGACCATCAGCCCCTTTTACCAGCAGATTCTAAAAGATGATGCAAGCGATGAAAAACTTTCGAATTTTATTAAAACTAAGATTGAAAAAGCCTGCTGGCTAATCCGCAGTATTGAACAAAGAAGGCTGACCCTCTTTAAAGTGTCGCAGCAGATTGTCCAGATTCAGGAGCCATTTCTCGAGCATGGCATTAAAAGTCTTAAACCACTGACGCTTAAGGAAGTGGCCACTAACATAGGTGTCCACGAATCGACTGTCAGCAGGGCTACTGCCAACAAGTATATCCAGACCCCCAGGGGTCTCTTCCCCTTGAAGTTTTTCTTCTCAAGCGGTCTGGCCGGCGCAGGCGGGATAGATTATTCCTCGCACAGCATTAAAACTTATCTGCGCGAGCTGATTGATGCTGAAGACCCTGACAAACCGCTAAGCGATCAGAACCTGGCCGAGCTGCTCCAGGAAAAAGGGATCAACATTTCACGAAGAACAGTTGCAAAATACCGGGAAGAGATTTCTGTACCGGCTTCTTACAAAAGGCGTCGATCATAATTAGTCTGGTGGTGTGCGGATATGATCCGGAAAAAAAATCTGGCTGAAATAGAAGTAAGCGGTAAAAAAATATTGATGCGGGTTGATTTTAATGTGCCGCTTGATAACGGAGCTGTCCGCGATGATAACCGGATCAGGGCAGCCTTGCCGACAATAAATTATTTACTGCAAAAAGGGGGCCGCCTGGCCCTCATATCTCATCTGGGACGCCCAAAAGGTGAAATAAAGCCGGAACTGAAAATGAATCCGGTAGCCGGCAAGTTAGCTGAAATTTTGGGCAAGCCGGTCCTTAAACTGGATCAGGTGATCGGGCCGGAAGTTGAGGAAGCAGTCAATGCCATGCAGAACGGTGATCTGATTATGCTTGAAAATGTCCGTTTTGATCAGGGTGAAGAAAAAAACGATCCCGACTTTGCCCGCAAGTTGGCAGCACCGTTCGATCTATTTGTCAATGACGCTTTTGGTACCGCTCACCGCGCTCATGCATCAACAGTTGGTGTTGCCCGTTATATCCCGGCCGTTGCCGGTTTGTTAATGATCAAAGAAATAGAAGAGCTTTCCCGTTGTCTCGAAGAGCCCGGTCGGCCGCTGGTGGCCATTCTCGGCGGCGCAAAAGTGTCGGACAAGATCGGGGTTGTCCACCGTTTCCTGCAGCTGTCTGACTCGCTGCTGATCGGGGGTGGTATGGCCAATACATTCCTGGCGGCCAGGGGGTTTAATCTTGGCTCATCATTCTATGAAAAAGATCAGCTGGAAAGTGCCCGGGAACTTCAGCACGAGGCTGAACGATGCAGCTGTAAACTACTGCTCCCGGTTGATCTAGTTGTCACCCGCAAGTTGGAAGCCGGCAGTCCCAGCCGGGTAATGGCTCCTCAGGCTGTTGACGGTGAATGGAAAGCGGTTGATATCGGACCGCAAACGATCTCTCTTTATGAAAACTCGATCAGTGATGCTGGGATGATTATCTGGAACGGACCGCTTGGCGTTTTTGAAATTCCTCCTTATGATCAGGGTACTGCGGCTGTTGCCAGGGCAGTTGCCGCCAGCGGAGCTCATTCTGTGATCGGGGGCGGAGATCTGGTTGCTGCTATTGAAGCGCTGGATCTGACCGGCCGGATCGGCTTCATTTCTACCGGTGGCGGAGCTACGCTTGAATTCTGGGAAGGCAAAGAGTTACCCGGGATAGCAGTGCTGCAATAATCTAAAAGCGTTAATTCAATCCGGGGGTAAAATATGAGACTTATAATCGCTGCAAACTGGAAAATGCACAAAACAACAGCAGAGGCGGCCGCTTTTTGTCAGACATTTCTCAGAGATAAACCACTGTTTGAGGACGTTGATGTGTTAATCTGCCCGCCTTTTACAGCCCTTCAGGCAGTCGCTGCAGAGCTGAAAGGCAGTTCAGTTAAAGTAGGCGCCCAGAATATGCACTGGGAGGATAAAGGAGCTTTTACAGGTGAAATAGCGGCTTCGATGCTCACTGACTTAGGAGTTAGCTATGTGATTATCGGACACTCAGAGCGCCGGCATCTTCTCAGCGAAACAAATGAACAGGTTTGCCTCAAAGTCCGGGCCGCTCTGGCTGCCGGCCTTAAGCCGATTCTTTGTGTGGGTGAAACTGAAGCTGAACGGGAACAGGGTAAAACCACCACTGTGATCGAAGAACAGATAGGCGCTGCCCTTGACGGACTGGAAGCCAGGCAGGTCAACGATTTGGTTATTGCCTACGAACCGGTCTGGGCGATTGGCACTGGAAAAGCAGCCTCTGTTGACGATGCTGAAATGGCTGCTGCGCTTATATACCGGCTGATCAACGAAAAATTTGGTATTGATGAAACCAGGAATTTGCGTATTCAGTATGGTGGTTCAGTTAAGAAAGAAAATATCGGGTCATACATGACACTGCCTTCTATATCCGGTGCTTTGGTCGGAGGAGCCAGCCTGGAAGACACTTCATTCAGCGCTTTAATTCAGGCGGCACGAAAGGCGGTCCTGCATTGAAAAAAGTTATTCTCCTGGTTCTGGATGGTTGGGGATATGCCGAACCGGGAGCAGGAAATGCAATCGACCTGGCCCAAACTCCGAACATGAACAGGTTCTATGAGCATTATCCATGGGCGCTGCTTGATGCTTCGGGGGAGGCGGTTGGGCTGCCACCGGGTCAGATGGGTAATTCAGAAGTTGGCCATCTTAATCTCGGTGCCGGCAGGATCGTTTACCAGGAATTGAGCAGAATCAGCAATGCTATTAAAACTGGCGATTTCTATCAAAATCAAGTTCTGCTTGAAGCGATGTCGAGAACCAAAAGAGGTTCAAGAGCGCTGCACCTGATCGGCCTGGTATCGGACGGCGGGGTGCACAGCCACTTTGATCACCTGCTCGGTCTGCTTGACATGGCACGCCGTCAAAACATTAAACGGGTATTCATTCATGCCATTCTTGATGGACGGGACACGGTTCCCTTTGGAGCAAAACCCTTTCTGGCAGAACTTGATCAGCGCTGTGCTGAAAATGGTAACGGGTGTGTTGCCTCAGTATGCGGAAGATACTATGCCATGGATCGCGATCAGCGCTGGGATCGGGTAAAACGAGCTTACCTGGCTTACACCAGGGGCGAGGGGTTGACAGCTGCCTCCTCTCTTCGGGCCTTGGAAGAAGCTTACGAACGCGGTGAGGGGGACGAATTCGTCCAACCTACATTGGTCGTCAAGGATGATCATTTTCCGGTGGCTACGATAGACGCTGAGGACAGCATCATCTTTTTTAATTTTCGGCCCGACCGGATGCGTCAGATCAGTCGCGCTTTTATTGATGAAAACTTTTCCTCCTTTGAGCGTGGTCATAACCCGCCCCTGCCTTATTGTGTAACAATGACTGAATACGATCGCAATTGGCCTGTGCCGGTTGCATTTACTGTAGAGGATATTAGTTTCACACTGGGAGAGATTTACGCCCGGCAGCAGTTACCGCAGATGCGGATTGCTGAAACTGAAAAATATGCGCATGTTACCTTTTTCTTCAGTGGGGGCAGGGAAGAACCCTTTCCGCTCGAAGAGAGGATCCTTGTTCCTTCGCCCAGGGTGGCGACCTATGACCTGCAACCGGAAATGAGCGCTCCTGAGGTCACCCGCAGAATCAACGAAACTATTTCAAATAATAAGCACAACCTGATTGTTGCCAACTTTGCCAACGCCGATATGGTTGGCCACTCCGGGGATATCAAGGCGGCGATCAAGGCTGTTGAAACAGTTGACAACAGTCTGGGTGTTATCGCCGAAAGGGTTTTAAAGAATAACTGGGAGATGATCGTTTGCGCCGATCACGGCAATGCCGAGTTGATGCTCGACAATACAGGAGAGACCCTGACAGCGCACAGCGCCAATCCGGTTCCCTTTATCCTGGTTGGCCGCGAGAAAAGAGTGTTACGCGAAAAGGGGATCCTCGCCGATGTAGCCCCGACAATATTAGCTCTTGCCAGGCTTGAGCAGCCGGCAGCTATGACCGGCCGCAGTATGCTTTTAGAATCCTAAATTATTAGAACACTTTCGACCCTAAAGGAGGTATGGGCATGGACGAACTGATTAAATCGGTTTTTGCCAGGGAGATTCTTGATTCACGCGGTAATCCCACTCTGGAAGTTGATCTGCACCTTGTAGGTGGATGGAGCGGAAGGGCTGCGGTGCCCTCAGGCGCTTCTACCGGAGCTTTCGAAGCGGTGGAGCTGAGGGATGGGGACGAAAAGCGTTATCTTGGCCGCGGGGTGCTGAGTGCAGTTCGCCATGTTAATGAAGAACTGGTACCGGTGGTTTGCGGAATGAATGTTCTTAAGCAGCAGGAACTTGATCTGGCCATGATCAAGTTTGACGGGACTGATAATAAATCCCGTTTAGGAGCCAATGCCATCCTCGGTATTTCTCTGGCTGCAGCCAGAGCAGCAGCAGCGATGCTTGATTTACCGCTGTTTCGTTATCTCGGGGGGCTTGAAGCCACTTTGCTACCGGTGCCCTTTATGAATATTTTAAATGGCGGCAGCCATGCCGATAATAATATGGATATCCAGGAATTCATGATCGTCCCCCATGGTGCAGGTTCCTTTTCGGAAGCCTTGCGAATGGGCACCGAGATTTTTCACCACCTTAAGAAAATTTTACAGGCCAAAGGGCTCAATACCAATGTTGGTGATGAAGGTGGATTTGCCCCAAACCTTGACTCAAGCGAAGCTGCAATTGAGCTGATCATAGAAGCGATTAATGCTGCCGGCTATCAGCCGGGAAAAGAAGTGAGTCTCGCCCTTGACGCCGCGGCCAGTGAATTTTACGAAGATGGATTCTACAAACTGGAAGGGCGAAAGCTTGATGCCGCGGCCATGAATAAATACTATGATGATCTGATTGAACGCTATCCGCTGATCAGTATCGAAGATGGGTTGGATGAAGAAGACTGGGATGGATGGCAGCTCCATACCAAAAGGCTTGGCCATAAAGTAATGCTGATCGGTGACGACCTTTTTGTAACCAACCGTCAACGCTTACAGCGCGGTATGGAAAACGACACTGCCAATGCCATCCTGATCAAACTCAATCAAATTGGATCCTTAAGCGAAACGCTCGAGACGATGGAGCTTGCAAAACGCAAGGCTTATCGCTGCATGATTTCACATCGCTCCGGTGAAACTGACGACAGTTTTATTGCTGATTTTGCTGTGGCAACGTCTGCGGGCATGATTAAAACTGGCGCACCTTCCCGGGTTGATCGGGTTGCCAAATACAACCAACTGCTGCGAATCGAGGAGAACCTGGGACCGGCGGCCAGGTATGCCGGGAAATATTTTTAGCGACCGTCACATCAGCGTGATCAAGAAAAAGTGTCGATAAAAATTTGTCAAGATCTGCATTATGTGTTAGAATAACGGTTGCTTGGTTTAGTCTTAAGAGCTACTGGAGGTATTGATTGATGTTAGGGACTGTATTAACCATAATCTACCTGGTTTTATGCCTTGCTCTGATTGCCACAGTGTTGCTGCAATCCGGCCGCAGCGCCGGCCTGGGAGCAATTGCCGGCGGAGCGCAATCACTTGTTGGGAAGAAAAAGGGTCTTGATGAAAAACTGGGGCAGGTAACAACTTACCTGGCGGTAGCCTTCATGCTCTTTACTATTGCACTAGTAGTGATCAACTAAGTTTCGGGCTTATAATTCGAGCAGAACAGGCAGGGGTGATTAAGCGCCCCTGCCTTTTCATAAGGAGATGGATTGAAAACCCTTGACTAAAAGGAATAGCAGTTCACAGCTACTTGCCGATCTTGAGCATTTCCTAAAAACAAGCCGTCATTCTGCGTTTACGCCCTCCCAGATCCTTGAAGGTCTTGGATTAAGCGAGCAGGACAGGCCGATCGTTTTGGGACTGATGAAAAAGATGCAGGATGAAGGCGCTTTAATTAAGACTGATCAGGGGCGTTACGGGCTGCCCGAGAAATTGGGTCTTGTTACAGGTGTCTTAAGGGGTAATCGGAGAGGGTTTGCTTTTCTGATTCCGGACCAGCAGACAGATGATATTTATATCAATGCCGGCAACCTTAACAACGCAGCACACGGTGACCGGGTAGTTGCCCGTATTGAAAAGTCAAAAGGGCGTCGCCGTGAAGGTATGGTAGTAAAGATATTGAACAGAGGGCAGAATCGCCACATTGGCACTCTGCACCGTGATCGAAAGCGTTATTATGTATTGCCCGATGACAGCCGTTTTGCCAAAGCTGTACAGATAGCTGTGGCTGATTTGAATAAAGCTAAACCGGGAGAAAAAGTGGTCATCGAAATAGAAAAATGGCCCAAGGGTAACAGGCCGGCAAGAGGAGTTGTAACTGAACGGATTGGACCGCCGGGCAGTGAACGCACCGACCGGTTGACTTTTAAGTACCGCTTTGATCTCCCCGGTGAATTTCCACCGGCTGTTCTCAAGGTTCTTGAAGAGCTGCCCGGGGAGGAGCTGATCACCAAGGCGGTTTCCGAAGAAGGCCGTGCTGATCTGCGTAGCCTGCAAATGGTGACCATTGACGATCAGACTGCCCGCGACTTTGATGATGCCGTTTCTCTGGAATCAACGGCAGAAGGAATATACCGGCTTGGGGTGCATATTGCCGATGTATCCCACTATGTACGCCAGGGAAAAGCGCTTGATCGGGAAGCGCTGAAAAGAGGGACCAGCATTTACCTTGTTGAGCGGGTTATTCATATGCTGCCTCCTTACTTATCAGAAAACCTGTGCAGCCTGCAGGCTGAAAAAGACCGGCTGGCAGTCAGTGTGCTGATGGATATTGATCAAAATGGAGAGCTTTTGGATGCCACCTATACCGCTAGCGTGATTCGGGTTACGGAGCGCTTGACTTATCAGCAGGTTGAAGCCTATTTTAAAAGCGAAGGGCAGCAGCACCTGTTTATAAACAGTGATCTTGAAGCGCTTTTAGACCGGATGAAAGAGCTGGCCGAAATATTAAGAAAGCGGCGGATGCAGAGAGGCGCTCTCGACCTTGATCTGCCTGAAGCGCGGATTGAAATTGATAAAAATAATATACCGGTTGCTATAACCAAAAGAGTAATGGGGCAATCGGAATCATTAATCGAAGAGTTTATGATTTACTGTAATGAGGCAGTCGCCGGATATCTTAACAAGCGTAAACTGCCCTGTATTTACCGGGTCCACTCCCTGCCGACAGCAGAAAAGCTGGCTACCCTGCGTGAAACCCTTTCCCTGATGGGGGTCGATGTTCTGGCCAGGCAGAAAATTCTGAAGCCAAAACATCTTAAGGAACTGTTGGAGAAGACCAGGGGTAATAAAGCTGAAAGACTGGTTCGTTATTTGGTTTTACGTTCCCTGCCCCAGGCGCAGTACAGCGCATCGAACGATGGCCATTTCGGATTGGCTTCAGCCTGTTACTGCCACTTTACTTCACCAATCAGGCGCTATCCTGATCTGGTTGTGCATCGGATCCTGAAACAGCAGCTGACGCCGGGCGGACTGACTGGTGAAAAAATAAAAAGTTTACGAGCCCGGTTGCCGGAAATTGCATTGCACTCTTCGGAACGGGAACGGGCCGCTGTTGAGGCGGAAAGAGCCAGTCTGGAAATGAAGAAAGCCCAGTATATGGAACAGAAGATTGGAGAGGAATTCAGCGGTATTATTAACGGCGTAACCAATTTCGGACTCTTTGTGGAACTGGATAACACCGTTGAAGGACTGATTCCGATCAGCGAGCTGAAAGACGATTTCTACTTTTACAACGAGAAATCTGCTTCGCTGACCGGGGAAAGAAATAGGAAAAGTTATCGTTTGGGTGATCTGATCGATATTGTGGTCAAGGGCGTAGATCGGGAAGAGGGTAGAGTATCCTTTGCCCTGGCAGATAATAATAAACAGCATTAATTGCGGGGAGGCGAGTATCATGGATTTATACCGGGTTTTAGAAGAAAGGCGCAGTATTCGAAAATATAAACCCGATTCGGTACCAAAAGAAAAGCTGGAGAGAATCCTGGAAGCAGCCCGAATTGCCCCGTCCTGGAGCAATCTGCAGTGCTGGCGCTTCATTGTTATTGAAAATCAGAACACGAAAAAGCAGCTGGCGGAAAGCATGCCGGGCAACAATCCGGCCAGAAAAGCAGTTGGCGAGACTGCACCGCTGGTCATTGTGCTCTGCGCTAATCCGAAAGAATCGGGGGATCAGGACAGTAAAGATTACTATCTGCTTGATGCCGGTTTAGCAATGCAACAATTAATGTTGGCTGCTCATGCCGAAGGATTGGGCACCTGCTGGGTAGCCTGGTTCGATGAAAATCAGGCTCGGGCGGCCTGCAGCGTTCCGCCGGAGTACCGGGTAGTTGCGCTCACACCACTTGGATATCCGGATGTGCAGCCAGCAGCACGTCCCCGAAAAAATATGAGTGAAATTGTTTTTTCTGAAACCTGGGGCAGATCCTTTTAATATAAGCCAACCGTAGCAAGGGGACGGAACAGTGGAGAAAGTAATTAGCACCAACCGCAAAGCACGGCATGACTATCACATTGAAGAGGCTTACGAAGCCGGAATAGTCCTTACCGGAACAGAAGTAAAGTCTGTCCGTAATGCGCGGGTCAACCTGAAAGACAGCTACGCTAAAGTTGAAGGAAATGAGCTTTTCCTGTATAATATGCATATAAGCCCCTATGAACAGGGCAACCGCTTTAACCACGATCCGCTCAGGATCAGAAAACTGCTGATGCGAAAAATTGAGATCAGCAGACTGGCCGGTAAAATAAAGGAAAAGGGCTACTCGCTGATTCCGCTGAAAGTTTACCTGATCAGGGGAAGGGTTAAGGTTGAGATTGGCCTGGCCAGGGGTAAGAAGCTCTATGACAAGCGCAGAGATATTGCCGAAAAGGACAGCAAGCGCGAAATGGAAAGAGCTTTCAGGGATAAACAAAAAAATTAATAAAAGTTTGGGGGCGTAAGGATTCGACGGGGGTTTTTGAAGCAGAAGCTGCAGG
>CAYTER010000034.1:3907-23336 GCA_964436815.1 uncultured Syntrophomonadaceae bacterium | reverse complement strand
CTATCTTTTAAAAATAGCCCATCGGGTTGTAGCGGTGATCGGAGCCGCCGCTGGGGTAGCTGCGCACCGCCGGTTTGTTGTATTCCCTCACTTCAAAGTGTAAGTGAACTCCGGTGCTGTAACCGGTCGTGCCGGCACGGGCGATGCGCTGCCCACGGCCTACAATCTCACCCACCCCGACCAGCAGGCTGCTCATGTGCGCATAAAGCGTCACTGTACCACCGCCGTGATCGATCATCAGGCAGTTACCGTAACCGCCGTTCCAACCGGCAAAAATTACCTGTCCCTGAGCTGCGGCAAGGATATAGTTAGCCGCTCCATTATGCGGAGCAATATCGACCCCGCCATGCCAGGCCTGGGCCCCGCTGAAGGGATCCCTGCGCCAGCCGTAATTGGAGCTGATCCATGTCGGTGGCTCAATCGGCCACTGCAGCGCTCCCTGGAGGCCGGAAAACTTGCTCTGGGCTTCGGCGATCAGTTTGCGGATCAGGCTATCAAGCTGCTGCGCTTCTCGCTCCAGGTCTTCAATCGCTTTCAGATTAGCGGAGATCTCAGCCTGCAGCTGATCCAAAGTCTCTTCTCTTTTTACAGCAGCGCTCTCCATCTCTTTTTCATTTTCAACGACCTGGCGGCGCATCAGTTCCAGGGTTGCTTTATTAAGCTCCAGCTCCTCTTTCCAGGCCTGAATAATATCGCGCTCGATCTTGATCTGTTCTATCAAGTCAAGATCATTGGCCGCTATAGTGCTTAGATTATGCAGGCGGGTCAGAAAATCGTAGAAACTGCTTGATTCGAAGAGAACTTCTAGGTAGGAAACTACACCATGCTGCTGAATTGCCCTTAACCTTACCTTCAGAAGATCTTCCTGGCTCTTGAGTTGAGCTTCAGCTTCGGCCAGCTCCAGTTCAGCCTGGGCAATATCTTCGGCCACAACAGTAATTTCAACAGACAGTTTTTCCTGTTCAAGACGCAGCGAATCAATCCTGTTTTCTAAATGCTTGAGTTCCTCTTTTAAAGCTGCTTCCCGGTTCAGGCGCAGTTCAAGGGCATTTTTCTGATCACGGCGCCGCTTTTCGATCTCTTCCAGTTCCTGCTGCTTAGCCTCAATTTCTTCAGTAACAATAGCCGCAGCCGGTGCAGCAATGAAAAAGATTAGCAATATCAGGCCCAACATGGTCACGGCCCGGATCAGGTTACACTTAATCATGGCTATGATCCTCCCTGGGTAAAACCGATCTCTCTTTAGCGATAAAGATATTTACACCTTTAAAAACCGGCCGATCGAAAAACCGCTGCCCAGAATACCAAGCCCCACTCCCAGGGGTAAAAGGTATCTGGCCAACTCCATGATAACGGCCTGCAGTGGCAGCAAACTGATAAAAGCCAGGTTATTGACCGCTACCCAGTTTACCGCATACTGATATAGATAATACAAAGCAACCAGTGGAATTACAGCTCCAACCAAGCCCATGAACAGCCCCTCGAGAATAAAAGGCCAGCGGATAAACCAGTTGGTGGCGCCCACATATTTCATAATGGCGATCTCTTTTTTCCGCATCAGCACCGTCAGCCCGATTGTATGTGAAATCAGGAAAACAGCGGTAACCGAAAGGCCAATCATCAGGGCCAGGCCCAGGATCTGTAAAACCCTGGTTACGGAAAATAGATTTTCCACATACCCCTGCCCATAGAAAACTTCTTTCACACCCGGGTAACGTTCAAACTCTGCCGCCAGCGTAGTCACTGTTTCCGGCACTGTAACCCGAATTTCAAAAGAGGCCAGAAGCGGGTTATCCAAACCAGTGTCGTATCCTTCAAGCACGCTGCCCAGCTGCTGCCGCAGGCGGTTCATGTGCTCCTCGCTGGAAATGTAACGCGCCTCAAGCACACCGGGATTTGATTCCAGCCTCTGCCGCAAAGCGGCGACTGTTTCACTGTCAGCTTCGTCATCAATATATACTACTATTTCAACCTGTTCTTTCACCACATCGGTAATGTGGTTGATGTTCAGGTTAACAGTCATGAAAAGCCCCAGCATCAGCAGGGTTACCGCCACTACTCCGGTAGAGGTTATGCACATCCAGCGGTTGCGGTAGAGCCCTTTAAAAGTTTCACGCAGTACATAGCCAAAGCCGCTAATGAACATGGGTATAGAACCCTTTCTGTTCATCACCGATCATCCGGCCGCCATCTAAGTAGATCACTCTCTTCTTGAAACGATCAACAATTTCCCGGTTGTGGGTGGCAACCAGAACGGTCGTACCCCGCAGGTTGATATTGCGCATGAGGTTCATAATATCTAAGGTCGTCCCCGGATCAAGGTTGCCTGTAGGCTCATCAGCCACCAGCAGCGCCGGCCTGTTGGCCAGCGCCCGGGCTAAACCGACCCGCTGCTGCTCCCCACCGGAAAGATCGCAGACCCTGGCTTTCGCCTTATCTTCAAGGCCTACCAGGTTCAGGACAGAGGGGACCCTTTTTTTAATCTCCAGCTGGGGGGCCCCGATGACCATCATGGCAAAAGCAACATTGTCAAAGACTGAGCGATCCTCGATCAAGCGGAAATCCTGAAAAACCATCCCGATATTGCGCCGTAAATAGGGCAGCTTACGTCTTGGAAGCCGTCCGACATCACGGTTAAAAACCTTCAGCGAGCCTTCTGAAGGAGAAAGTTCACGGATAATCAGTTTAAGGAGGGTTGATTTACCGGCACCGCTGGAGCCGACAAAGAAAGCGAACTCGCCGCGATCAATGTAGAAGTTAATATCTGTCAAGGCATATTGCCCGTTTCGACTGTATTTCATTGATACATTTTTAGCTTCGATCATCTGGCTCAGCCTTCCTGCTTTTGGATGAATTAAGACATTATTTAAATATCTTCTCAGTGCAGGAAAAATAATCCTGCTCTATTCTATTATATTTTTACTTATTTTGCAAATAATCGAATTTCGGCGCGCTTACCCCTGCTGCATCTTCTGGAAACCTTCTCCATGCACTTCCGTGGCATTACCGATAATCACAAAAGCTCCCGGGTCGATTTCCCGGATAATCGTCTTTAACTGCGCTGTTTGCTGACGGGTAACCACGCAGAGCAGCACTTCACGGGATTGCCCGGTATAGCCGCCATGACCCTCCAGCCAGGTCACACCCCTGCCCAGCTCGTGAAGCAGCCTTTCGTTGATCTCTTTGCCGCTCCTGGTGATGATGATCACCGATTTAGCCAAACCCAGTCCCTCAAGGATTGCATCAACTACCTTGACGCTGATAAAAAGCGCCAGGGCGGCATACATTGCCGCTTCACTGCCGAAAACAAATACTGCTGCAGCAAGGACCACGAGATCACCCCACAGCATCGCCTGTCCGGGTGATATACCCTTGGCCTTGGCCAGGATCAGCGACAGGAGACCGGTGCCGCCTGTTGAACCACGATAACGGAAAACCAGCCCGACCCCCACGCCCATCACCACCCCGCCATAGACAGAAGCCAGCAGCAAATCATCAGTCGCCGCCGGCAGAAAAGGTGCGGTCGCTTCAACGGCAATCGAAAACAGAAAAGTGCCGAGCAGGCTCTGGATCACCACCCGCGGGCCGAGGACAAAATAGCCGGTGATAAACAGGGGAATGTTGAGCAGGATAATAACTGCACCAACCGGGAGCCGGAATAGATGGTAAAGTACGACGGCCAGACCACTGATCCCCCCTGGCGCAAGCATGTTTGGAATCATGAACATATTCATACCCAAAGCCAGGATCACTGAGCCAACCAGGATACCCATGAAATCGATAAGCGTTGTTATTAAAGCAGTACGGCTGATCTTCGGTAATTTCATTGATCCAAACTCCTATTTTTTCAGCGGTATCATACCGCGTGCTTTCCAGCGCAAATATGCTTCTATAAAGGGATCAAGCAGGCCGTTCATCACTGCCTCCACCTGCCCGACTTCCACCCCGGTCCGATGATCCTTAACCAGGGTGAAGGGATGGAAAGTATAAGTGCGGATCTGGCTGCCCCAGGCAATCTCGCGCTGATGGCCGCGTTCGGCGTTAATTTCATCCGCCTGTTCACGGCGGGCAATTTCAGCCAGGCGCGCCTGCAGGACATGCATTGCCTGCTGACGATTGCTGTGCTGTGAGCGATCATTCTGGCAGGTCACAACAATTCCGGTAGGCAGGTGAGTAATCCTGACCGCCGAGTCGGTTTTATTGACATGCTGTCCGCCGGCACCGCTGGCCCGAAAGGTGTCAATCTTTAAATCCTCGGGATTGATCACGAATTCTTCTTCTTCAACTTCCGGGATTACATCAACGGATGCAAATGAAGTATGGCGCCTTTTTGAAGTATCAAAAGGAGAGATCCGGATCATCCGGTGAACTCCTTTTTCAGCCTGCAGGTAACCATAGGCGGCATGACCGCGCACTATAAAAGTGGCGCTCTTGATACCGGCTTCATCATCTGTCAGCAGGTCAACCAACTCAACTTCATAGCCCTTTTGCTCACACCAGCGGGTATACATCCTGAGCAGCATTTCAGCCCAGTCCTGTGATTCAAGGCCTCCCGCCCCGGGATGCAGTGAAACTATGGCATCGTTAAAATCATAACTGCCGCTAAAGAGGGTTTCCAATTCCAGTTGATCGAGCCGGGTAGCGATATCCGCCATAATTGGACCAGCCTCTTTTACTGCTTCATCCTCGCTGGTTTCTTCTTCGCCGGCCAATTCAAGAAATACACCGGCCTCTTCAATTAGTCTGTCAAGTTCCTGCAAAGGTCGCAGCTGTTCACGGAGCGCTCCCTGTTTTTTCATATGCTCCTGGGCCCTGGAGCTGTCATCCCAAAAATCAGGCTTGACAGATTCCTTCTCCAGCACCTGTAGTTTTTTCAGCTTCTGATCATATTCAAAGAGAAGCCCTCATTTCCTCAAGCCTCTTCCGATGGAGGGCCAGTTCCTCAAGATAATCCTTAAGCATTTTATCACCGTCTTTCACATTCTGGTTATAGCTTACTGCCCACAGCATTTCTTGTATTTTTTACCGCTGCCGCAGGGGCAGGGATCATTACGACCAATCTTTTCAACGCTTACCGGCTCCGGTCGGGTTATCTTCCCTGCCTGACTTCCGGGAGACTGTCTTGGCTGTGATTTTTCCTGCCCTTCTTTAGCCTGTCCGCCTCCAACTGCGGCAATCCTGGGCTGGTAACCTGTTGACTCGCCGGCCACTGATTTACGCTGTGGGGCAGCAGCTACCTGGGCCCGGTATACTGTCCGAACCACATCAGTTTGAATCTGCTGAATCATATCTTCAAACATATCGGCACTCTGCAGCCGGTATTCCACCAGGGGATCGCGCTGGCCAAAGGCCTGGAGGTGAATTTCGTGCCGCAGCTGGTGCATTACATCGATGAAAAGCATCCAGTGGCGGTCAACTGTCCTCAGTAAAACAACCCTTTCCAGCTCACGCATCACTTCAGACGTGAGATCGTTCTCTCTCGCTTCGTAAGCCTCCCGGGCTTCCTTAAGCAGAAGCTCGCTCAGGTCGTCTTTTTCCATATCCTCCAGCGTTTTAAGCTGAAGATGGCCGCGCCGGGCAAAGAGATCTTCTGCCTGGGCAAGCAGGCCCCTGGCGTTCTCATCATCCAGGAAACCTTTTTCAACAGTAAATTCATCCACCAACCGTCCGGTGATCTCCTCAACCATATCCAGGATCGGTTCTTTCATATTCTCGCCTTCCAGGACCCGTCGGCGCTGTCCATAGATAACCTCACGCTGCTGGTTAAGAACATCGTCATAGTCAAGCAGGTTGCGCCGGATTTCGAAGTTGCGGGCTTCGACTTTTTTCTGGGCATTTTCAATGCCCCGGCTGACCAGGGGATGATCAATGGGGATCTCTTCATCAATACCAAAACGATCCATCAGGGAAGCGATATTTTCCCCGCCGAAAAGCCGCATCAGGTCGTCTTCAAGCGAGACAAAAAACTGTGAAGAACCGGGGTCGCCCTGGCGCCCTGAACGGCCGCGCAACTGGTTGTCTATCCGGCGGCTTTCATGCCGTTCAGTACCGAGAACATGCAGGCCTCCCAGCTCCAGGACATCCTGCCGCTCTTTTTCAGTTTCTACTACCGCCTGGGCGTATAACTGATCATGTTTCTGCTGCCAGGCGGCCTGTTTTTCCGGATCGAGCGCCGCCAGATCCGCGCCGAAAGCAGAAATCAGTTTCTCCTTCACCAGAAATTCCGGGTTCCCACCCAGTATAATATCGGTGCCCCTGCCGGCCATATTGGTCGATATGGTAACCGCGCCTTTTCTGCCGGCCTGGGCAATGATGTAAGCTTCCCTGGTGTGGTTCACAGCGTTCAGGACTTCATGCTCCACTTCCTGCCGCTTGAGCATCTTGCTCAGCATTTCTGATTTCTCCACCGAAATGGTGCCGACCAGGACCGGCTGTCCATGCTCTTTAAGTCTGGTAATTTCTTCAACAACCGCTTTAAACTTGGCCCGCTCTGTTTTATAAATCAGGTCTGGTTGCTCTTCGCGAATCAGCGGCCTGTTGGTCGGGATGGAGATCACATCCATGCCGTAAATCTTGCGGAATTCTTCCTCTTCTGTAGCTGCTGTGCCGGTCATTCCCGCAATTTTTTCGTACATCCGGAAGTAATTCTGGAAGGTGACCGAAGCAACTGTCCGGGTTGCCGCCTGGACCTGCACATTCTCTTTCGCCTCAATAGCCTGGTGTAAACCATCGGAATAGCGGCGTCCCGGCATCAGGCGGCCGGTGAATTCGTCGACAATCACAACTTTACCATCCTGCACAATATAATCCACATCGCGTTCAAAAAGAGAATAGGCTTTAATTAGCTGATCAAAATAGTGGCGGTGTTCGGAAGCAATCTCTGAATCTCGCTCGTCAAGATGATCTTCTTCATCGGCCCGTTCTCTTCCCAACCGCAGCAGCTTCAGCAGATCCGGGTTGATTTTCTCCAGTTCACGGTAACCTTTATCTTTAATATCAGCCAGACGGGTTGCTTCATCGATAATGTAATACAGTTCCTCGTCGAACTGGTTGAGCCGTTTCTCTGTCATTAAAAGCTGCTTGGTCCGCTCGACCATTTTTTCAATCCCAGGCTCTTTAAGCATCTTGAGCAATTTTTTATTTTTAGGTGATCCGCGACGGGCCAGCAGCAGCTTTTCTGCCGCTATCTCTTTCTCTCCGGCATCGAGATCAGCACGGGCTTCATTGATCAGGTCACCGATTAACCTGCCCTGCTTTCGAATCAGCTGTTCAACTTCATTTTTCCAGCGCCCGTAATCTTCCTGCGACTCCACCCGGCTGCTGATAATCAGCGGAGTCCGCGCTTCGTCAATCAGAATGCTGTCAACTTCGTCGACAATTGCATAATGCAGCTCCCGCTGGACCATCTCTTCTTTATAGATCACCATGTTGTCCCGCAGGTAGTCAAAGCCGAGCTCATTATTGGTGGCATAGGTAATGTCACAACCGTATGCCTCCCGCCTTTCGGTAGGTTCCAAACCCTGCACAACCAGCCCTACGCTTAAACCCAGGAACTCATAAATAACACCCATCCATTCCCGGTCCCGGCGGGCCAGATAGTCGTTGACTGTGACAATATGCACGCCCCGGCCGGTCAGTGCATTCAGGTAGGCCGGCATAGTCGCTACCAGGGTTTTACCTTCACCGGTTTTCATCTCGGCAATGCGGCCCTGGTGCAGGACTATGGCGCCCAAAACCTGGACATCAAAGGGTCTGAGCCCGGTTTTTCTTTCGGCCGCTTCTCGTGCCAGGGCAAAAGCCTCCGGCAGCAGATCGTCTAAGTTTTCGCCTTCTGCCGATCTTTTTTTCAGTACTGCAGTCTGCAGGGGGAAGTCTTCGTCTTTTAATCCTGCAGCCCATTCGCTCAGGCTGTTTACCTGCTCAACCACTTTTTCTAAACGCCGGACTTCTTTATCATTCGAATCCCCGAATACATTTTTCAAAAAGCCAGCCATTAAATGACCCCTTTCAAGCTCATCAAGTAAAAAAGAACCCTGCGGTTCCGTAGATTGCCGGCTGTCCCGATCAAGGGCGGCCGCTGTGCTAATATTATCATCTTAAGCAAGCTAAAACAAGATTTTAAAGAAGGCTACTGCCCCGTGGAGCCAATTCATCACAGAGCGCCCAGAGACTGCCGGCGACCAGTGAATGACCGCCCAGCATAACCGGAACAGGGCATTTTACTGCTGCCCGGGTAAAATTACGCAGCCAGGGTGTGTCAATTTCCTCCCAGCGTCCCAGATCGGATAAGAATCTTTCCCGATCAGACAGCTCAAGGCGGTAATGGTAAAAGAGAACCCGGCTGTCAATAAAAGCACATTTGGCTACCCCGGCCAGATACTCAAAGAATTTTTCAACCCCGGCATGATTTATCAACAACCCAAGCAGGGAAATGACTTCCCCGGCTTCAATCCTACCCAGTGATTTCATGCCGCGCTCTTCTGAGAATACGCGTAACCTGAGCTTTAAATCAGCATTCAGGCGGCCGATTACTGGAGCTCCTACCCGACCGATTAACGCAACATCTTCGTATTCCGCCCCCAGAACTGCCTTGGCGGCTGTGATCGTCGTGTAGTCGAGGTTTGAATCAGCAAGCGCCTTCCTGGTTCGCTCACCGCCAAAAGGTCCGGCTCCGAGAACCAGCAGATCTGAGGGGGTGTCGATATCAAAAAGTAAGCCCAGGGTGTGAGGCATCAGCTCCATCTCAAGCCCAAGCTGATCGCGTAAAGTTAGCGCAAGGCTGTTATCCATAGCCGGCAGCTCTGCCTCAGCCAATCCGTCAGGCACAGTAAAGGCAGTCATGTCAGAAGACTGCGTATTGTTAGTGTAAACAAAATTCTCCCGTTCAACCAGCTTACGCGCTACCATCTGCAGTTCCTCGACAGTAATCAGCGGACAGCCTGCTCCGCTGAGACAAAACACCTTTTCCAGTTGATGCCCGAGAACAGCTTTTTTTAAGGCTTCCCCAAAGTGGAATTCTCCGGGCTTAATCGCGTTTAAAAAAACCTGCACCCCTAAGCGGGAGGCAGGTTTTTCTAATTGCGGACGGTTCGTATA
This sequence comes from uncultured Syntrophomonadaceae bacterium, assembly GCA_964436815.1. Classification (GTDB taxonomy): domain Bacteria; phylum Bacillota; class Dethiobacteria; order DTU022; family DTU022; genus UBA993. The sequence goes on along the minus strand of CAYTER010000034.1, from coordinate 14,240 downwards.
GAGAAAAAGCTTTTTTATTTCCGGAACTTGCTTTAATTTATCCAGGTTGTCGAGCAGGGCTGCCTCTCTAACTTTAACCATCATCTCCTCTACATCGCTTTGGGGAGATGATCCTTCAAAGATTACAGCGCTAACCCCTTGCTCCATTCAGCTAAACCTCATCTCGCTTCAATCCTTTTACGGAAGACAGTCTCCTTCTATTCCGGTTCAATCAGCCCGTAATTGCCGTCGCGGCGCTTGTAGATAACATTAACCGCATCGCTTTCTGCGCTGGAAAAGACAAAAAAGTTATGACCGAGAAGGTCCATCTGCAGGATAGCCTCTTCAACCGTCATCGGCTTCAATGTAAAGCGCTTGGTTCTGACGATCTGCGGCTCTTCTGCCGTTCTTTCCTCTGCTTCAATAGCTGCATGCTTTTCGCTGATAATCCGTACGCCTCTCTTGCGCAGGGATTTATTCATCCTGGTCTTAAATTTCTTAATCTGGCGTTCCAGCTTTTCCACTACCATATCGATTGAAGCATACATGTCTCCGGTTGATTCTTCGGCTCTTAACATCAAACCATTTATATTAACGGTCACTTCCACAATATGATCTTCACGAATAACACTCAGTACCACCTGGACATCTGTATTATCGTCAAAGTGTTTGTCAAGTTTAGTCAATCTTTTTTCAGCATATTCGACCAATGCCGGTGTAGCTTCGATATTTTTGCCACGCACAGCTATTCTCATCTTCAACAACCTCCTGCTTATTTATATAAATCATATCTTACTATAAATATTATTCCGCAGTCCAGTGAAAAATCCTTCCCTTTCCTTTTTTCTTCAGGTTCTCTGTTTTAAAGGATTATAAGCAATCACGGCCCCGTAAACACGCGCACCACAGGCATTTAGAATTTTTGCCGCCTCTTGGAGAGTTGCTCCGGTTGAATAGATATCATCTACCAGGAGCACTGTCGTATTTGCCGGAATAACTTTACTGCAGCTAAAAGCATCGCGGACATTTTCCAGCCTGTCGCGACGTGATATTTTTGTCTGTGATTGTGTCTCCCGTTTCCTGGTCAAAAGATTTTGAAAGGGAATTCCCAGGTATTTTGACAGGTGAAGAGAAAGCAGGGCGCTCTGATTAAACCCCCGCTCATTCACTTTATGGCGATGGAGGGGAACAGGCACGATCAGCTGTGGACAACAATAGCCGGAACGGTTGATCTCCGCAGCAAGCCAGCTTCCAAGCGGGCGGGCAATGCTACGCCTGCCGCGGTATTTCAAATCATGGAGCAGGTTTCGCCAGGGCCCTTCATAATAGGAGAGGGCAAAAAGCCCCTGCAAAGGATCGCCAGATAACCTGCAGCCGCAGGGCAGGGATAATTCCCGTTTTATGCAGTCGCATCTCGGGCAGACAGCACCGATCGGCCACCTGGAGTTATCACAGCTTTCACAGATCGGTCTGGCTGATCCGAAAGGAAGCAGGGCTCGGCAGAGCAGGCAACGCTCAGGGAAAAATAACTGCAACAAGGAATCCGTAAATTTTGGCCGGTTGCCTGATTCTCCGTGGATCATTTTTTTATCTTCAGGCACTAACTCCCCGCCGCCTGTTGAAGGCGAAAATCAAGCAGGCTGTAACGATCTTCGGCCTTGTTATTACGGACCGCAATGGCCAGCGCCTTTTTGCTCCCTACCAGCACGGCGAGCTTCCTGGCTCTCGTGATCCCCGTATAAAGAAGATTACGCTGCAACAGCATGTAGTGTTGCGTTAAAACCGGCATGATGATCACCGGATATTCGCTGCCCTGGCTCTTGTGAACTGATACGGCATAAGAGAGGACCAACTCGTCAAGTTCGGTGAAATCATAGATAACCGGGCGTGGCTGGAGCAGCTCTCTGTAAGTGACAATCAGCTCTGCTTCCTCGCGGTCGATCGCTGTTATCACGCCGATATCACCATTATAGACTTCTTTCTGATAGTTATTGCGAATTTGCATTACCTTATCGCCGAGACGAAAGAGGGTGCCCTTGTTGCTAGTCTCGGTTTTATTGCGCACAGGAGGGTTCAAGGCCTGCTGCAGCAAAAGATTGAGGCGATCAACCCCGGCCGCTGTTTTGCGCATCGGGGTCAGCACCTGGATGTCTAACAAGGGATCGAAGGGGCCAAAGTTGGGCAACCTTTCACGGCAAAGCTGGACTACTTTATGGGCTGCAGCTTCCGCATCCTCCTCAAAGATAAAAAAGAAATCTTTATTTTTTACATTCAGGTAGGGCATATCACCCTGGTTCACCCGGTGTGCATTGACAATAATCATACTCTCCCGGGCCTGGCGAAAAATGTGACTCAGTCGAATACAGGATATGGTACCGGAGTTGATCAGGTCGCGCAACACATTTCCGGCGCTTACTGCCGGAAGCTGGTCCACGTCGCCGACCATGATCAACCGGCATCCTGACGGCAGCGCTTTCAGCAGATTATACATCAAGAGCAAATCTACCATCGATGCTTCGTCAATAATTACTACTTCAGCTTGAATTGGGTTTCTGTCGTTGCGTAAAAAGCGAAACCCTTCTCCTTCACTGTAACTGTATTCAAGCATGCGGTGGATTGTGAATGCATCCGCTCCGGTGGCCTCGGTAACCCTTTTTGCCGCCCGCCCGGTGGGGGCGGCCAGCAGAACTTTCTGGCGCAGAAATCTGAAGAGAGAGAGCAGCGCTTTAATCGTGGTCGTTTTTCCGGTTCCGGGGCCACCGGTTACCACCAGTACCCCATTTTCCAGGGCTCCGGTCAGGGCAGCAAGCTGCTCCTGGTTGAGATGCTTATTTTCCTGGCTCACCCGGGCCAGGACCTGGTTGGCTTCAAGGGCATTAAAAGGCACGGCCAGTTTGCCGATCTGCTTCAGCAAGGTGGCTGTGCCCAGCTCAGCCTGGTAAAAGGGCGCATAATAAACAGCGTCCCCTGCTTCCCGCGGCTCGCAGAAGAGTCTTTTCTGCCCAACCATTTTCTGCAGCTCCTGACGGAATATTTTCTCCTCTAAACGCTCGCCGGAAATGTCAAGCAGATCGCGGACCCTTTCCAGAAGCTCGCTATCAGGCAGGTAAACATGGCCCTGTTCGGCTGCCCTACTCAGGGTATAGGTAATTGAAGCCTGAACTCTTTCAGGGGCGTCTTCAGGCAGGCCCAGCTGGCGGGCTATCTTATCTGCAGTTTTAAACCCGATACCGAAAACATCTTCAGCCATGCGGTAAGGGTTCTCTTTTACCTGCCTCACCGTGTCAGGTCCATAGCGGCGGTAAAGCCTTAAGGCCTGACCAATGCCGACTCCGTAACCCTGCAGGAATACCAGGACATTCTGCACTTCCTTGTACTGGTTATAGCTCTTGATGATACCCGCTACTTTAACAGTACCGATGCCTTCAATTTCCTGCAGGCGCTGAGGTTCTTTTTCCAGTATCTCAAGGGTTTTCAAACCGAACTGGCCGACAATCTTTTCGGCTGTAACCGGCCCGATACCTTTAATCAGGCCGGAGGCAAGGTAGCGTTTCAAGCCGGCCTCTGTCGCCGGCATCATTCTTTCCCACTGTTCAACCGCCAGCTGCTTTCCGTAACGGTTGTGCACCTGCCAGCAGCCGCTGACCAGCAGATTTTCGCCCTGCCGGAGAGGAGGGAAGTTACCGACAATGGTAATTGTTTCACCTTTACTGCAGCGCAAGCTGCCAACCAGGTAACCGTTATCTTCACTGTAAAACCTGATTTTCTCCAACGTTCCTTCGAATTTTTCCAACAAGGCAGACTCCCCTGGACCAATATAATTAATGCCCTGATTCTCTGGTTATCAGCTATCAACCCAAACATCTGTCTGCCTACTTATACAACACTCCTCTTCTAAATACCTGCTACTTAAGTGCCTCTTTCAACAGATCTGCTTTATCCGGCCGTTCCCAGGGCAGATCCAGCTCAGGACGCCCGAAGTGACCGTACGCCGCCAGCTGCTGGTAAATCGGCCGGCGTAAATCAAGGTTTTCAATTATTGCGGCCGGGCGCAGATCAAAGTGCTTGCGAATCAAATCTTCAATCTCCTCTACCGGTATCTTTTCGGTTCCAAAAGTCTCAACCATCAGGGAGACCGGCTTTGACACCCCGATCGCATACGCCACCTGGAACTGGCATTTGGCAGCAAGTCCGGCTGCTACGATATTTTTGGCCACGTGCCGGGCTGCGTAAGAAGCAGAACGGTCTACCTTGGTCGGATCTTTACCGGAAAAGGCCCCGCCTCCGTGAGCAGCATAACCTCCGTAAGTGTCAACAATAATTTTACGCCCGGTGAGCCCCGTATCGCCCTGCGGTCCTCCCACCACGAACCGGCCGGTCGGGTTAATCAAAAACCGGGTTTCCGGTAAAAGCATTTCAGGCGGGACAATTTTCCGGATTACCTGCTCTACAACATCTTCTTCAATCTGGGCCAGGGTTACAGTATCGCTATGCTGAGTGGATATCACTATGGTCTGAATATGCGAAGGTTTTCCGTTGCAATAGGCTACACTGACCTGGGTTTTTCCATCCGGTCTTAAATATTTCAGCTGACCTTTCTTGCGCACCGAGGCCAGCTGCTGGGCCAGTTTATGAGCCAGAGAAATCGGCAGCGGCATCAGCTCCGGGGTTTCGTCACAGGCAAAACCGAACATCAGGCCCTGATCCCCGGCGCCGATCAGGTCGTAACCGTTTGTAGTCTCCTTGATTCTAACTTCCAGGGCTTGATCAACACCCTGAGCTATATCAGGGGACTGCTCATCAATGGAAGTCAAAACGGCACAGGTATCGCCATCAAAACCGTACTTGGCCCTTGTATAGCCGATCTCCTTGATTTTGCTGCGGACCAGCTTCGGTATATCGACGTAACAGCTGGTGGAAATCTCTCCACTGACCAGGACCAATCCGGTTGTAACCATTGTTTCCGCAGCCACCCTGGCCACCGGATCCTTTTCCAGGATCGCATCAAGAATGGCATCGGATACCTGATCTGCCAGCTTATCCGGATGCCCTTCCGTTACCGATTCAGATGTAAAAAGATAGTTATTCTGGTGCATCATCTGTTCCTCCTTCATTTAAATGCTCTTTATACCAGATTACCCAATCCTGGTAATTTAAACACAAAAAAACCTCTTTTGATCTAAGAGGTCTTTCCAGCACCTCTCATCTCCCGGGGCCTGGTGACCACCCCGCAGCAATTAGCACCTTGATCATATGACCTGGTTGCCGGGATTCATCGGGGCTGTCCCTCCTCCGCTCTGGATAAGAGTAAAACATATTCAGTTATGAAAAAATAATACAATATGCGATCGGTGCTGTCAACAAGGCGACAGATGAATTATTCTTTTAGTTACTCTTGTCGCTACGAGTCCAGAGTCGCTGCAGGATGGCGATCACTTCTTCATCGCTGACCTGGTTAAAATTGCGGTAAAACTGGCCAACAGCGGAAAAGAATGCCGGAGCTTCAATGTAGATCAGGCGGTCAACCTGGAATTTAAATTTTTCCAGAGTATCCGGTGGCCCAACCGGCACGGCCAGGATCAATTGACCGGGGGTAAGCTGTTTTAGGCTCTGTAAAGCCATCATCAGGGTGTAGCCGGTTGCCACTCCGTCATCAACCAGGATTACGTTCCGGCCTTTAGCATCCGGCAAGGGTCGGTTACCCCGGTAGAGCCTTAACCGCCGGCTGATTTCTGCTTTTTCCCTTTCAACCGCCTCTTTAATAAATTCAGTGGAGACGCCGATGCGTGAGATTAAGGTTTCATTCAGCAGGGCGCTGCCGTCGCTCGTTACCGCCCCGATGGCCAGCTCAGGCTGCAGGGGGGCGCCGATCTTCCTGGTGATCAACAGGTCAATTTCACCGCCGATCTTATGAAAGATCGGTTCAGCCACCTCGACTCCACCCCGTGGAACTGCAAGGATCAAAGGGTTGGTCCCTGCAAAATCAACAAGCTTATTTGCGAGCAGTTCGCCGGCTTCCCGGCGATCCTGAAACAACATTTTCTGGCACTCCTTTAGCCGGGATTATAAATTCAAACCCTGAAAAAGTCTATGTGCAGCAGCCGCAGCTTCAGAATCCTCCGGCAGTTCTATTATAGCCTTTCCATTTAAATCATAATCTACAACCAGCGCATCATATGGTATTTCACCAAAGAGGGTCAAACCGGTTTTTTCAACTTCACCGCTCAACTGATCAGTATCTCCGCCGCGGCTGCGTCCGATCACCAGGCCTATTTTAGAAACGGCAATTTTTACATTTTCGACAATCTCTTTCACTCTTCCGGCTGAGCGAATACCCCTGGCGCTGGAATCGCTGGTTACCAACAGCAGATCAACCATCGGCAGAAGACGCCGGCTTAAGTGCTCCAGACCCGCCTCGTTGTCAATGATCATATAATCGTAGTTTTTACTAACCTTCTCCAGGTAGTTTTTCAACAGATCATTGGGGTAGCAATAACAACCCGGACCCTGGGGATTCCCCATCACCAGAAGATCGAAGGCATCTTCTTCCACCATAGCCTGCATCAAACGTGATTCAATAAAAATATCCTTCGTCATCCCGGTGGGAACAGCATTCGGTTTCTTCGTATCCTCGAGAATCGTAGCAATAGTCTGATGCACTTCCACGCCCAGTGCCTCGTTTAAATTGGCGTTAGCATCAGCATCAACAGCTAAAATGCTTTTACCCGGGCGGTTTTCAATCAGGTAGCGGATTAGCAGCGCTGAGAGCGTAGTTTTTCCAGTGCCGCCTTTACCGGCGACGGCGATACGTTTTGTCATAAACCTGCCTCCTCTGTCTTATGATCATCAGGCCTGGGCTATAATCTGCCGGCCAAAACTTCCTCCAACTGTGCAATAGTATTACAGGGCCACATTTCAACCTGATCGAAAATCAGGTTAACCGATCGGTAATCAGACCAGCGGTTGAGCGGCATGGGGTTTAGCCAGATAACCCGCCTGACACGCTCTTTTATTTTAACAAGCTCCTTTAAGGTTCGGTCAAGCGCTACTGTTTTGGTATCACTGACGATGATCAGGGTCGTCTTCATGTTGATTTTATCAGGGTAATCACCCATCAAACTGTTCAGCGCCCGGCCAATGTCAGTACCACCGCCCCAGTTTTTACTGCGGCGAACCACCCTGTCTAAAAGTCTGCTCATGGCAATTTTACCTTTAATATCTGTCCCTAAATTCTCCAGGGTATCAGAAAAACTGAAACAGGAAAGATCTTTTACTGCTTCGTGCAAACCGTACAGGAAATGGATCACAAAGGTGCTGTAACTTTTCATCGAAGCAGATACGTCACAAAGCAGCAAAATTTGCTGTTTCGATCGCCGTTTTGGACGGCGTCTCAGGTTAAAAATGATTCCGCCGTATTGCATATTGTCGCGGATCGAACGGCGGAAATCAAGCGGTCCGCTGCGTGGTCCGCTACGCCGGCGCCGCAGGATTTTAATCGCCAATTTACGGGACAGCCGAAAAAGCAGCTGTTCCGCTGCCGGTAAATCGGCAGCCTGAATAGCAGCTATGTCAATCTCACGCAGGCAGTCATCCGCGCCCCCGCCACTACCGGAGCCATCGGCATCCAATGATGAACTATCCATGGTCATCATTCGCTGTTCGTCACGGTTGCGGCAAAAACGCAGGTGGCTTTTTACGATTGTTTCCAGAACCGGTTTAAACCGCGGTTCAACATTCTTACCGTTTTCTGTCCTCTCCATAAAATCCTTTAACTGCCTGCGCTGTTCGGCTGACAAATTACTATACTGTTCAAGCTCTTCAGGGCTTAGCTGTAGTGTTTCACCCTTAAACTGCAGTTCCAAATTTGCTTCTTCCATCCTCTGCTGCAGTTCCTGCTCTCTAAGCGAAAAAGCATCCTCACGTTTTCGCTTCTGCTCAGGAGTGATGAAATAATAATCAAAAATACGGGAAAAAAGTATCTGATCCCGCCGGTTCTTTACCATTGTGGATTGCAAAGCCGCTCTAAACTGTTCGCGTGAAGAGAGATCTATCCTCGCCAGGGCGTTCAGGGCATCAATCATTTCAGAGGTGCCGACCGGAAGCCCTTCCCGGCGCAGCAGCCCGGCAAAGGCAGTCAGATTTTCTTCAAGATAACTTTTTTGTCGTGCTTCTTTCAGCTGCAACCGCAAACCTCACCGCCACTTTTCTTGTCAGTTAATGCCTGTTCAATACCATCTGATCCAATCTGACTGGTAAAAAGCTGTTGATCGGCCCTGGTTTTTAACAGCAGGTTGAGAGTTTCTGCAACTACTTGACCGTCGAGACGGCCGCGGTTCAGGGTCTGTAAAGCTCTGGCCCAGTCAAGGGTTTCAGCAATTGATGGTTTCTTGCGCAGTTCCGGCTGCCGGCGGATCCTGGCCACTACCCGGGCAATTTCCCAGGCCAGGCGATCGGCAACCTCCGGTACTTTTGCCTTTATAATTTCAACTTCTTTTTCAACTGCGGGAAAATCAAGGTATAGATAAAGACAGCGGCGTTTAAGCCCGTCGGACAGCTCGCGTTCATTATTACTGGTCAGGATCACTACCGGTATATTTTTCGCCGGAATTGTGCCCAGTTCCGGGATCGATACCTGAAAATCGGAAAGCACCTCAAAGAGAAAAGCTTCAAATTCCGGATCGCACTTATCCACTTCGTCAATTAAAAGGACTGCCTGCTCCTCGGCGCGGATCGCTCTTAGGAGTGGTCTTTCCAGCAGATAGTGGTTGGAAAAAAGATCCTCTTCGCGGATTTCCACCGTTTCCAGGTTACGGTTCATCTGGATTCGCAGCAGCTGACGCTGATAATTCCACTCATAAAGGGCTTTAGTTTCGTCCAACCCTTCGTAGCACTGCAGGCGGATCAGCTCTGATTTAAGGACCTGGGCCAGCACTTTGCCCATTTCTGTTTTTCCCACGCCCGGCGCTCCCTCGATCAGCAGCGGTTTTTTCAGCTCTAAAGCCAAAAATACTGTCAGCACCGTGTTTTCGTCACAGATATAGCCAACTTGATCAAAACCTTTTCTCAGATCATTCAAACTTAAACCCATACCAGCGATCATTCCTTCTAGTTGTTCTTCAATTTAAAAAAACTCTTACAATCCAGCTATAATGATACTACAAAGAATAGGGGCGGGCAAACGACAAAGCCCTTTGCTGGAAAGAACAAAAAGCAAAGATCTATGTTAAAATATTAGCGGTCTTTACGCATCCTGATCTAATTGGAGGTTTTTAAATGAAGTACAACGGCCAATCAGAAACCGGCAAGATTGAATCAATTTTGATGAAGAAACCTGAAGCAGCCTGGAAAAACCAGCAGGTTGTGGACGAACAATGGCAGCAGCTTAACTATCCTTCCGCTCCGGATTACCAGAAAGTGCTGGAAGAATACAGCCAGTTTAAAGCGATTATCGAAGAACAGGTGAAAGAGATCCACTACCTTCCCGAAGATGATAGTGTGGGATTGGACTCGATCTATACTCACGACCCGGTAATCATCACCCGTAAGGGCGCCATTCTCTGCACTATGGGCAAGAAAGAGCGGGAGCCGGAGCCGCAGGCTATCGGCAAATATTTAGAAAGTATCGGCATGCCGATCATAGGGAAAATCGAGAAACCAGGAAAAATCGAAGGCGGAGATATTGTCTGGTTTGAAGACGATACCGTCGCTGTGGGAGTCGGCTACCGCACCAACCGTGAAGGGATCGCGCAGCTGCGTACGCTGACTGCCGGCCTGGTGAAAGAGGTAATAGAGGTACCCCTGCCACATGGCAATGGACCTTGCGAATGCCTGCACCTGATGTCCATGATCAGCCCCGTAGACCGCGACTTAGCTGTAGTTTACTCGCCGCTGATGGTGGTGCCTTTCAGGGATCTGCTGATCGAAAAAGGAATCAAATTTGTTGAAGTGCCTGCTGAAGAATATGACAGCTTTGGCTGCAATGTGCTGGCCTTAGCCCCACGCAAGTGCCTGATGATCGCCGGCAACCCGAAAACGAAGGCTGGTCTGGAGCAGGCCGGTGCTGTAGTTTATGAATATTCCGGGGAAGACGTTTCAATTAAAGGCGGAGGCGGACCGACCTGCCTCACCCGCCCGCTGCTGCGCGTTTAGCAAGTAGATAAGTACTACGTGATCAAGGGAAAATAGGTGACAAAGTAGTTGATTCTGCATACCGCAAGCGAACATCAAGCAAGAGAGTTAGTGTTACAGACAACGCTAATGATTTCTCAAACTCCCCCTCACCCTTACCCTCTCCCTCCAGGGGAGAGGGTAATAAAAACTTTCACCTAAGAGGGGAGAGGGGATTAAAAAACAA
>CAYTER010000034.1:0-3807 GCA_964436815.1 uncultured Syntrophomonadaceae bacterium | reverse complement strand
CTTTAACTTGAGATCGCAAGAACACCCTCCCCCTTGAGGGGGGAGGGGCGGGGTGGGGGTGAAAAAAGTTATACTATTATCACTTCCAACCTCTAACCTCCAATTTCCAGTATGGGGTATGGCCGGTTATTCTAATTCATTCGCTCTATGTTCGCTTTCGGTTTTCAACAACTAAGCGTCTGCATCTGCGTCTCAATCCAAAAGGCGAATCAGAAATTAAAAGAAGCCCCGGGTGGTAGGACTATGCACCTGCTGCCCGTTTTTTCTTCGACCTTACGCTTAAATTCTTCCGGATCGGCTTCAATTACCGGCCAGGTGTTGTAATGATAAGGGATGACCGTTTTGGCTTTCAGGAATGATGCTGCCAAAACAGCATCATCAATACCCATCGTAAAATTATCGCCGATCGGCAGCAGGGCCAGATCAAGCGGATCCAGTTCGCCAATCAGCTTCATATCGCTGAAGAGCCCGGTATCTCCGGCAAAGTAAACTTTCCTGCCATAATAATCAACAACAAAACCGCAGGCATGTCCCCCGGGGATACCTGAACCGTGAAAGGCCAGAGTCAATTTTACCGAACCAAAGGGATATTTGTGACGGCCGCCGATATGCTGGGCATGGGCAGTCAACCCTTTTTCACCGGCCTGTCCGGCTATTTCTGCGGTTGAAATAATGGTTGCCGTGCAGTTCTTGGCAATCTGGTAAGCATCGCCGAGATGATCGGCGTGGCCGTGGGTTACCAGGATGTAATCGGCCTTCAGATCTGAAACTTTGTGCACAGCTAGCGGGTTACCGGTTATGAAGGGGTCAAATAGCAAATTTTCCCGTCCTTCATCACTCAGCTTGAAAGAAGCGTGTCCTAAAAAAGTTATTTCCGGCATATTTTAACCTCCTTAAGTTGGTGCTTTCCCAACATCTGCTTAAGGGCTATTGCGCAGGTCTGATTCCCAGTTCCTCTTCCCGGGCGGCAATGATTTCCAGCAGACTCTTTTGCGCCTGGTCTGGCAGTGGAACAGGCTTATGTGTCTCTAAGATCTCCCTGGCCTTTTCATCACAGACCGTAGCCAGGTCTTTGGAGCCCCTCTCATTCCAAAACTGGCGCATCCGGCGATCGATGTATTTCGGCTCTGAAAGCTTCCGCATATTATTAAAGGTGTGATCCTCAGCCAGGAAATGACCGCGCGCACCGACGCTTTTGATCACATCCACCGCCAGGGTATCATCATTAACCGGAATCCCTTCCAAAACCTTTCTGGTCATGGCGATAATCTCGTTGTCCATGACCAGCTGACCGAAACTCATTGTCAGGCCCATCTCCAGCATACCCCCACCGTAAATCATATTGGCACCTGCCAAGGCCGGTAACAGGGTAGTCAGTGTTTTTTCATGGCCCGATTGAGCATCGGATAATTTTGAATCTCCCTACGTGCCCGCAACGTAACTGGGCAGCAGGTACATCTGGGCCAGCTTGGCCACTGCTGCGCTGATCAACCCCAGCTCCGGGCAGCCAACCGTTGCGGTGGTCAGTTTCAAATCAATCATTGAAGTAGAGCTGCCGTACATCACCGGAGCGCCCTTCCGGGTTAACTGGGCCAGCACGATACCGCCCAATACTTCTGCATTGTGAGTAACCAAAGTTCCGGCCAGGGTAACCGGCGAAGTGGCCCCTGCCAAGGCCATCGAAAGGATGTTCTGCGGCAGGTTGGCCCGCGCATATTCGATAATCGGGTCGGCGCAACCTTCTGAAATAGTCAGCGGACTTTGCGGGCAGGTGCAGCCGGAAACGATTGGCCGATCTTTTAGCTTTTCACGCCCTCCCGCCACGGCAGCTGCCATCTCGATTAAGAGCTGGGCTGAACGCTTGTCATGACAGGGCTGGGGCACATGCTTGGTGGTGTTTGATACTGTGACTTCGTAGTTGTGCAGGCTCTCCATCTCCGGGTGCACATCCCGGGGGGCAACGGTGTTTTCCAGCATGTCGTACTGGTCGAGTGCATCCACCAGGCGGGCAACATCACCCTTGTCCTTTTTAGTTGATTTGCGGTACTCGCCCGTATACGGGTCGATCACCATCACCCCTTCGCCAAAGGGGCAAAAATTAACCCGCCCGCTTTCGAGCACAATATCATGCTGTGGATCGCGCCCGGCAAGAAAAACTTTTTTAGGGGCGCTTACAATGGCCTCTTCCACTATGTGGGCCGGGATTTTTACGTTCTGAATCCTGCGATCAACGAGACAGCCTCCGCCTTCGAATATATCGATGGCTTCCTCACTTTGAACATAAAGACCGGCATACTCCAGGACCTCAAGCGTTGCATCATGAATCATCTCCAGATCTGAATCGGAAAAGAGGCTCAGGCCGCAGCCCAGAAAGGAACTCCTCCCGGCAATCCTGTTACGTTTCAATTTCAATCATCTGCCTCTCGAATATTATTTTAATCCCGTTTTATTCTTAAACTGCTCCACCGCATTAATCCTAATCCCGAGCAGCCTGGCAATCCTGATCTTAGCTTCGATCCCCTTGGCTGCACCCGGATCTGGCATCGGGTAGCCGATATCCAGGGTTTGCCTCAATTCGCGCATTACAGAGCAATCACTTAATTCAAAGGGGGTAACCCCCAGTTTTTCGGCAACATAGGCTTTGGCCTGGTCGATCTTCATACCGCGGGTCAGCTGCATCCTTAATACCAGATCTCCGGCAGTGCGGATGCCGCCCATCCCGACGGCAACTTCCTGGGTCGCTTCGTTGCCGAACGGATCACCGGAGCCTACCTATAACCCGTCGGCTTTGCCAATTTCGATCAGCGACTTGGCCGCCCTCGACACAGCATCGGCCGGGGGTACCGGGGTCATCGGCGTCGCTCCCACACCCATGCCAACATTGGCATGCACCGGGATAGTAGCCGCCTCAACACAGGCCTTGACAAAAGTAACTGCCCTGGCCAGATTCCAGGGAAAAGTCTTATTGCTATTGGTATTGATCACCGGCCCGAAAATACTAACCCCTGCTTTTTCAGCCAGTTCTACTTGCTTATGCGGGTATAGCCCGGCCAGGCGGATTCCTTCAAATTCAAGTTTACCATGCATGCCGAGAATAAATTCCCCGGCCATGCCCATTTCAACCCCGAGATCCGGGTAACTGCTCTTAATTTCCCTTGCCGCCAAGAGCGCTGCCAGGATATCAGCATCGCCTGAAGCGCCGCAGGTATCAAGATTAATACCGTCAGCACCAGCCTCGAACATCCCCCCGGCAATGTAAACCATATCTTTGACAGCCAGTTCAATAGCCTCTTCCTGGGCTGCCCGCGCTTCGTCAATTTTACCGAGCGGGAGAAGCTCCGACCAATTGTCTAGCGGACCGTCAGGCTTGGTATAGAGTCCCAGGTTAGGCATCGCCCCGTATAAGACGGGCATGATTGTATTGAGCTGCACATTCTCCATCACCTTGGCCTCGTCATGAAGGATTGCTTTAACAGACTTATAGCTGTAGTCGATATTGCCAAGGTCAAGCGAATCCGCCGCCAGTACTTTTTCGTGAACCTGGATCGCCGTAGCCCGGTCCATGGAGATATTGGCCTGGTAATTAATCTTAAAGGCCCCCGAGTCTGAGGAAGTCACAATTTCCCTGCCCCTGACAACGCTGACCACGTTAACCGGCGCAGTAACAATTTCAAAAAGATAGTCAAGTTCTTCATTTTCAAGCTTAGGGATTTTACCCCGGTCCGCTGCATCCAGGGTACCGCTGACCAACTCGGCACGAATCTCTTCCGCGCTGAGCTGCACCGCCGACCCATCGCCCATGCGGGT
>CAYTER010000033.1:0-24005 GCA_964436815.1 uncultured Syntrophomonadaceae bacterium | reverse complement strand
AGTAACTGACTACGAATCAGGAGGCCGCAGGTTCAAATCCTGCCGGGCGCACCAGATAAAAAGCCGGGAATTTTCTCCCGGCTTTATTAATAAAACAGTGTTGTATCAAAATTGCCGCCTGATTGCCATTTATGAATCTACAATTCTAAAACTGTTACAATAAGCCTGGTCGGATGCTTTGGATATGCAATCTTAATGATTTAGAAGATAAACCGGTGCTTGTCTTATTCTGATGGCTGGATTTGTTCTTCCTCGGTATCACTTTCTTCTGCTGGTATCTCAATAGGGGTGGCTTCTGGTGAACCTTGATCTTCAGAGGATTCCTCTGTCTCAGGTCCTGGAATTTCTATGGGGGTGGCTTCCGGCTCATTAGGTTCTGGTTCCATTTCAGAACAACCGACAAGAAAAAAGAGGATAACCGCCAGGATTATAAAGGAGAAGGTGAAGCGATTCCGCTTAAACATCGGCATTACTGCCTCCTTTTGAATGATTGATCAATCCCGGACTTGCTCGCAACCTCTTTTGGTTTACTTCCCTGATAGCTTTTTTCCGGCATACCTCCCAGGACTTAATCGAAATAGCGGCGTCTTCTGGTTTTAAATTATTACCCTGCGGCGGGGGCTAATAAACTTAAAACTCAACCATATTGTTTCCGCAGGGGTTTAAATTGAAAATCTCTGCCAGCGCTGCCACATCCTCAATTTATGTTTACTCGTCTTTAATTATAATCAGTTTTAACTTTCAAGACAACATAATTTAGGGGATGGATCCTGAGGGTAGCCTATGGCCATTGATGAAAAATATCCTCAGCCCAATCCGGAAAATAATCTTGCAAATAAACGCAATCGGCATATAATCAAACTGAAGAAGCAAATGAACAGCTATCATAAAAGCTTAATCGCTCCTCTATCGAACCCCTGAAATCTGCAGATGTACCTAGAATGTGCTTGAAGCGGATTTATAGTTTTTTACGGGGGAGGTTCTTAAAGATGAACCAAGAAGGTTTCAAAACCTGTCCTTTCTGTGGTGAGTCGATCAGAGGAGCGGCCATTAAATGCCGATACTGCCAATCATTTCTCGGGCAGGAAGATGATCAAACCCGCCATAATCTTCAACATCTTCAACAGAAGCCAAAGAAAATCAGGCGCAACCCGCTACTTTCCCTGGTGATAATTGTTCTTGTCGCAGTTATAGCCCTACTCATTTACCAGCTATTGAGGGTCTCTCCAGAACTGGCGAAAGTCCTGCCGGAGAAATTGAGAGAACCGACTCATGAAAAAACTTATACTCAGGTTGATGTGGAAGAAGCGGCCGCACGTTATAAAACAGCCACAGATGAAGACTCGCCCGATCAGGGGAGTGCATCCTCGTCAGCTACTTCAGGCAGCCCTGAAGGCGGCTCAGCTTCAGCTCCTTCAGAGAATACAGCAGATAATACTGGGTCTAACGAATCCGCAGACTCAACCGGTCAGCAAGGTAAAACACCGGTACAAAGTCTGATCGAACTCTTCAAACCAACAGAGATTCCGGTGCCTGCCATCATGCAGATTCCCTCTGCAGAACCAGAAAGTCAGGTGGAGATAACGCGGGCCCGGGTCACCGGGAACAGTGTGGGCAATATTAATAACGGCGGCTTGGTGGCCATTGAGGGCGACTGGATCTACTATGCAAATAAGGGTGATGGTAACCGTATTTATAAAGTCCGCACCGACGGATCTGAAAGGGTTGGTCTTAATAGCGACAACTCGGGCTATATCAATGTTTATAACGGCTGGATCTACTACATGAATTACCAGGATGGTAAAAAGATCTATAAAATGCGCACTGACGGATCTGAACGAACCAGGGTCAATAATGAATTTTCTGACTGCCTGATTGTCGTTGGCGACTGGATCTATTACAGCAACCGCAACGATGGTGGAAAACTTTATAAAATACGCACCAGCGGCGAAGAACGTACCAGGTTAAATGATAGCGCGTCTGCCTTTATAAACGTAATCGGCGATTGGATCTACTACCTTGATATGAATGATAACCAGCGGATTTACAAGATCCGCACCGATGGCAGCCAGCTGACCCGCCTGCAGACCGATATCAATGCCTTCGGCCTGATCGTTGAAGACGACTGGCTCTACTTCAGAGGCTTAAACAGAGGCAATGTTATTTGCCGTATGCGCAGCGACGAAAGCAATTTTAGTGTGGTGTGCTCCGATCAGGCCTTTCAATTTAATATTGACGGTGACTGGATTTACTATGTCAACATGGATGATAATGATTGGCTTTACAAGATTCGAACTGATGGCTCCGGTCAGGCTATGCTCGCAGGCCCCAAGGTTATATCTCCCAACGTAGCAGGTGACTGGATCTATTATCTAGCTTTCGATACTTTGAAAAGAATTAACCCGGCCCCTGGCTATGGAGCAGAAAAGGTCAATTAAAATCCGTTAGAAATAGGAATTAGCTTTTATGCTGGAGTTATAATGTATATATTCTGTGATATTTCCATCCGGATCATATTTTCCGGCCACAGTTGGGGCAAAAATTGGAACCGGGAGTAAGAGCGCCGCCGCAGTTTGTACAAAAAGATGGAAATCCAGACGATTGAGGCGGTGGTTGGGGTGGTTCTAGGCTGCTTTTTATAGTGGGAATGGAGATCATCTTTTTCTTGGCTGACAGTTTGATTATGTATACTGAAGCTGACAGAAGAAGCATCGATAAAAGTGTAATGATAACGATCAAGGCAGTGGAGGATGTTGAGCCGGTAGCCTGAAGGTCGGGGAGCTCACCCTGAATGCCTGTTTCCATTCCACCTGCTTCTTGATCTTCGCCGCCACCGTTATCTCCGGAGGTTCCACCGGGCCCCAGGTTATAGGTTTTCAGACCCAGTGCTTCCAGGCACTCGTTGGACCACCAGAAAGGCCGCACCGCGACACCGCCGGTATTGACGATTTGATCGCCGATGTCTCTTAGCACAACATCGTTTACCGTATCAATCACTACGGCATGCCTTAAGGGGCCGCCGCTTAAATAGGCCTTTTTCCCGTCCGACCGGACGGCAATTTCCCTTGGTCAGTAAGCGTCTAAGGGGATCTTTTTAATTACCTGCTTTGTTTTTGTATTAAAGACCAGGCAAAAATATTCTTCAGCTTGCGGCAGTTCAAATTCGGATGGCTGTTCATAAAAGTAAAGTGGTATATCGGCGCTGCAGACCGTGTAAGCTTTTGATCCTTCTGGCAGAAAACCGATTCCGAAGGCAAAAGACGGTTCAGTGCTAAACTGGTATAAATCCTCCAGGGACATTGCATCAACAACCCGGACCTTCTTCTGAAATGTCTCGCTAAAGAAAATTTCAGGTTCATCCGGCCGGACAGCGATACCGCCGATGGCGTAAGTTTTGATTTCTGCGAGAACTTCCCATGTCTGCAGATCCAGCATCAGCATGCTATATTCATCACTGGTATAGATTAACCTGAACCACTCAATGTAGCTGCGGGCCTCAAGCTCGGCCAAGTTATCTGTACCAATATAAGCTCTTGTGCCGTCAAAGCTGATGGCGATATGTGTTCCATTTATCTCGGGAATTGTATTAATGACTTGGTTAGTTTCTGTATTAATGATCTGCAGCCCGGCGCTGGAGCTGACCAGGACAGTCAGCCCGTCCGGGGTACAGGCGACGTCGGCGGAACAGCTTTCAAAGAATAGATTGTATGGGAATTTTTCTTCACTATTCGGGTTATAGCGTATTAATTCTTCCCTGGTCAAAATAGGTTTCGGTTCGACACCCGGCAGTTCAATAGCCATAATGTATTGACGGCTATCAGCATCAAAAACATGAAGAAAAGGTTCGTAAGCATCTGTGACATAAATCTTCGTGCCATCGGGGGAAACAGCGACCTCCTGTAAAGAAGATCCTGCCTTGGGAAGGTCGGTCAGCAGATCGTTTACTGAATCGATAAAAGCCAGGGAACCTTTTAGCTCATAGATATTTTGCTGAAGATTATTGTACTCATGTTCTACTTCGGCCACATACGCAAAAGGAGCAAGGCCTAACCGGCGCTCTATTTCGCTTCGGCTGGCAGCTCCTTCAACCGGCGCTCTCATCATCAGACTGGAGGACGAGAAAACCAAAACTGTCAACAGGGCAATTACGGAAACCCGAACCAGGTGAACAGGCCTCAACTTAATCCCTTCTTTATGACAGAATAATTATTCATTTGTCTGGTCCAAGTTTACCACTATTTGAAGTAGGTATCAATCTAGTTCCGATTGCTGCCGGCTGGAGAGTATATATTCACTCTCTCAGCAGGATAATTTTCTAAAGATGCGGGTAGGCTCCTTCCCAGACGATCTTGCGGTACATTTCAGGATCGGTGTCGCCCTCGGTGCTGAAGAGGAGGATCCTCGAATCCGGACCCAGTCCAAGCTTCTCCCGCGCTTCTCCAAGTTTATTATTTTGCAGCAGCTCATAGAGGATTCCAGAAGTGACAGCGCCTGATTCACCGGAAATAATAGCCGGATCATCGCTTAATGGGTTACCAAGGATCCGCATGCCGGTTGCGGCAATATAATCGGCGCAGGAGATATACATATCTGTAATGCTGCTTAATATTTCCCAGGCAATCGGGTTTGGCTCGCCGCAGGCCAGTCCGGCCATTATTGTTGCCATATCACCGGTGACAACCCGTGGTTGTCCGTCACCGGCCAGGGCGGAGCGGTAAAAGCAGTCGGCCTGATCCGGTTCGACAACAATACTGCATGGTTTACTATCTTTAAAGGTTGAAGTGTAGTAACCGAGTACTGCTGCAGCCAGAGAACCTACCCCGGCCTGGATAAAGATATGGGTTGGCCGATCTACGCCCAAAGCGTTTAGCTGCTCAAGTGCTTCATCAGCCATCACAGTGTAACCCTGCATGACCCAGGTCGGAATATCTTCGTATCCTTCCCAGGCGGTATCCTGAATCACTACCCAACCTTCCTGCCTGGCTTTTTCAGCCGTCAGCCTTACCGTCTCATCGTAATTAACGGCGGTGATATAACCTTCGGCACCGGTTGCGGTGATATGGGCTAACCGGATCGGTGAAGAGCCCTTCGGCATATTGATAACCGCCCGGTGGCCCAGCTGACGGGCGGCCCAGGCTACACCGCGGCCATGGTTGCCGTCAGTGGCCGAGGTGAAGGTGATTTCCCCCAGTTTGGTCCTTGTTTCAGCCGATTTCAACTGTTCGTATGAAAAACTGTGTTCTTCGTTTCCTAAAAGCTTTAGGAGGTACCGGCCGATAGCATGACCCCCGCCAAGGACCTTGAAAGAGTTCAGGCCGAAGCGGTACGATTCATCTTTGACGTAGATACCCGCCACCTTTAAATGTTGAGCCAGCTTTTCAAGGTTTTTTAGCGGTGTCACCTGGTACTGGGGAAAGCTTTTAATGAATTCCCGGGTTTCCGTGGCGGAGGTGCGGTTTACAAAATCAAGATCTTCAGCTGCCAGTTTATCTTTTCCGGGTTTAGCAGCACCGGTGATCCATTTAACTGGTTGATCCATAAC
Source organism: uncultured Syntrophomonadaceae bacterium (assembly GCA_964436815.1). Lineage (GTDB taxonomy): Bacteria > Bacillota > Dethiobacteria > DTU022 > DTU022 > UBA993. The sequence goes on along the minus strand of CAYTER010000033.1, from coordinate 18,463 downwards.
TTCTGCCTCCTCTTTTTCGTTTTTCAGCCAGACTCTAAAAGCGGGAAATATCTATGATTAAACGATAACTTCTGAAGTGTTAGCATAAATAACCATAATGCTGAAGGACTACTTTGATCAGTCGCAGGATAGTGGAATCAATATGATTCCCTTCATCTTTTTCCAAATCCAGCTGCCCGCCAGGCAGATTTATAATCCGGTTTTTGATTCTTACTTTAATCGTAGCGCCAGATCCTTCGCCCAGGATCACAAAACCGCTGTTATTGCTGTCGATAAAGTCAGCTGTATTCCTGAATAGGGTTGGCTTTTCCAGGTAAGGCCTGCCTCCTTCCGGGCAAAAGGTAGCACAGTTGCCGCACTCGTTGCAGCTGCCGTCAAGGTGCAGAATCTGGCGATCGAACCGAAAGTCATCACCCTTGACCCGCACCGTTACATTAGCCCTGTTCGGGCAGACTGCGACGCAAATGCCACAGGATGCCCGGCAGTCAAAAAGCGGCAGCTCCTTGTATGCTTTTGGAAAAGCAGTTTTCTCAGTTTTACGGTAGTATGCATTGTTTAATGCGTCCGCAGCGATTGTCTTCAGCTTAGTTACTTGTATCTTATCATCAGCACCGGCTGTTACCAACTGTCCGGCTGTTTCCGCCAGCTTTTTCAGACGCCCGTAACCATTTGGCTTCAGTAATGTTGTGACAACTGTTACCGGTTTAATACCGGTTTCCAGAATTGCGGCAGTGTTGGAACGGTCGGCGCCCCCGGAGAAAGAGATCTTCAGTTTGCCGTTAAAATCGTGCGCCAACTTGGCAGCAAGGTTGATAGTCAGGGCGTAAAGCGGTTTGCCGGAAAGGTACATCTCTTCTCCCGGCAGTTCATCGCGGGTTACCTGGACGGGGAGCGTATTGGATACCTTAATCCCGAAATCAAGATTGTTCTCAGCTGCCAAAATCCTTAAGCGCTCAAGCAGCGGCAGCGCTTCATTGTATTGCAGGTCCCTGGAAAAGGTTTCTTCGGCCAGTTTGATATAATTATAGCCCAGTCGATCAAGGGTGGAGCGCACAAAATCATAGCCCAGCAGGGTAGGGTTCAGCTTAACAGTGGTGTGGAGCCCCTTTTCAAGGAGCAAATGCCGGCAGATGGCCTCAATTTCTGGTGGCGGGCAGCCGTGCATGGTGGAGAGGGCGATCGAACTGCAGATTGCCGGCGGAATTTCCTGAGCGAAGTTTGCGCTGATGGTTTTAAACAGACCGGTCTCCCGCTCTAAGGCAGCCCGACATTCCATAAAAATATTGGTAGCAGAGGCATCCTTCAGGTTTTCGATGAAGTGATCAACCTTTGAAGACCGGATCCCTTCTAAGTCGTAGCCGACGCTCATGTTGAATATGAAGTCGCGCTTCCTGTTCTTAAAGAATTCCCGCGAAATGAGGTGCAGAAGGAACCAGCCCTTGACGTATTCACCGAGCGCGTCATCGATTGAAAGTTCGGTGGACCACTCGGTATTGTAGCCCTCGTCGGCAGCATTGATGCAGGGTTTGGCAAATGCGAGCCGGTCGATAACCTGCACAGTTTTCAGTTCGAAAAAACGTCCCCCGGTCAGGTAGGCGGCAGCCAGGTTTTGAGCCAACTGGGTATGGGGTCCGGCCGCCGGCCCCATGGGGCTGCCCAGCTTTTCGCCGTGCAGAATCAGAGTCTGGTCAGCGGTAGCCCTGAAAAAATCTTTTTCGGCAATGCCAAAAACAGTTTTCTCCTGCCGGTACTCTTCACTGATCCAGCGAACCAATCGATAAAAAGGTATGACCCTCATCCTGTCGCTCATAGCCAGGCCCCCTTTACCAGCTCTGCCTGTTGCGGTGATGCTTACAACCTTAATTCTCTTTGCTGCCTTAATCTCCTGCCCTGCCGGGAGGTTGAAAAGACAGACTATTTTTATTCTTTGGCAGGATTTTGCCGGATCTTTACGAATAAACTTCAACAGGTGAGTCTGATGACAGGCAAGATCACATTGACAATTAACGGCCGGGTTTACCAGGTCGGGCAGCCGGGCGAGCTGAACCTTTTACAATATTTAAGGGATCATCTCAAATTGGCTGGGACCAGGAACGGCTGTAGCCAGGGCCATTGCGGCAGCTGCACGGTGATTATCGACGGTGAAGCCAAGAGGGCCTGCCTGGTAAAAATGAAAAACCTTGATCAGAGCGTAATTGAAACGATTGAAGCTCTTTCGACCGGTGGCCACTTACATCCCCTGCAGGAAGCTTTCATCCGGGAAGGCGCTGTGCAATGCGGTTTCTGCACTCCCGGTATGATCATGGCGGCAAAGGCTCTCCTCGATGTTAAACCCCAGCCGACAGCCGAAGAGATTAAAGCAGCACTGCGGCATAATCTCTGCCGCTGCACAGGATATGCCGCCATAATCAGGGCTGTGCAGCTTGCTGCAGCGGTAATCAGGGGTGAAATCAGTATGCCCGGGGCGGCTGATGCCGGTATTGGCAGTTCCCCGCCCCGCAAGGATGCTCTCTCCAAGGTAACCGGACAGCCGCTCTACGCCGCCGACCTTAATTTTGAAAATATGCTTTACGGCAAGCTGCTGCTCAGTCGTTACCCGTCGGCCTTAATCAAAATGATTAACCCGCAGAAAGCGCTCGCCGCGCCCGGGGTGGTCAAGGTTTTACTGGCTGCCGATATACCGGGACGCAATACTTTCGGGCTGATCAACCCCCACCAGCCGGTCCTTGCCGCAGACCAAGTCAGATACAGTGGTGAAGCGTTGGCGCTAATCCTCGCTGAAAGTGAAGAAGCGGCCGAAGCTGCCCTGCCGTTAGTTGAGGTTGATTATGAACCGCTTGCCGGTATCTTTTCAACTGAAGAAGGGTTACAGGATAATACAGCTGCCCTGCATCCCGGCGGAAATGTAGTTCACCAGGTAGCTGTCCGCCGGGGCAATGTGGATAAGGCCTTTGCCAATGCCGATGTCATAGTTGAAGGTCACTACAGCACTCCCATGGTAGAGCATGCCTATCTCGAACCGGAAGCGGCTGTTGCCCGTCTGACCGAAGATGGCGATGTGACTGTCTGGACAGCCAGTCAGGATTCCTACGCTTTCAGGGAGATGATTGCCGCCACCTTAAACCTGCCGGTGGCCCGGGTGCGGGTTATCTATACCCCGGCCGGTGGCGCTTTTGGGGGCAAGGAAGAGCCGACCGTGCAGATTCACTGCGCTTTGGGCGCTTACCTTACCGGCCGGCCGGTTAAGATGGTTCTCACCCGCAGCGAATCGCTGATTATTTCGACCAAACGTCATCATGCTCAGATGTATTATAAACACGGGGCCAGTTCTGACGGCAGGATTACAGCCATGGAGGCCAAAGTTATTCTGGATGCCGGCGCTTACGAGTCGCTCAGCAACCCGGTTGTCTTCCGGGCCGGGATCATTACAGCCGGTCCTTACGAGATTCCCAATGTTAAAACTGACTCTTACGGGGTTTATACCAATCACCCGCCGGCAGGCGCTTTCAGGGGTTTCGGAACCACCCAGGTTGCCTTTGGCTCCGAACAGCAGATGGATAAACTGGCTGCAGCCCTGAAAATGGATCCGTTTGAAGTGCGCAGGATTAACGGCCTCGCGCCGGGAAAAACGACAATCACCGGGCAGCTGGTAACCAGGGACTGTGGCTACCGGAAGGCGCTCGATGCCGTCGAAAAAGAGCTTGACGCCTATTTAAGAAAGTTACCCCCGGCGGCGCCGGGGAAAAAAATTGGCGTTGGTCTGGCCGGCGCTTACAAGAATGTCGGCCTGGGAGCAGGCAAGGTAGACCAGGCGGGAGCGGCTATTGAAATCGATCTTGAGGGCAGACTTTTGCTTAAAGTCGGTGCCATTGATATGGGGCAGGGTTCCGATACTGCCCTGGCCCAGATAGCCAGCCGGGAGACCGGGTTTCTCTTTGAAGATTATGTTGTCATCGCCAGTGATACGGGGCAGACACCTGAAGGGGGCGTCACCACAGCATCGCGCCAAACCTATATCTCGGGATACGCAGTCATGGGAGCTGCTAAATCTTTCCTGGAGATTTTAAAGCGGTATTTGAGCGAAGCTTTAAGCATTGAGCATAATCAGTATCAGCCCGTTAAAGGCGGAATTGTTGTCCCCGGCCAAAATAACAGGGTTATACCGTTCAGGGAGCTGGCAGTGGGGGCAGTAAAAGTAGGGCTTGAGCTTAAGGGAGAATATCATTATACTGCTCCTGTTACCTACCCGCTGAGGGAAAGGGCTGATCATGAAGAAGGGGTTCCACTGGATCACTATAACGTGCATTTTGCTTACTGCTATGCTGCCCAGGCAGCTGTAGTGGAGGTTAACCCGGCAAGTGGTGCCGTAAAAGTTTTAAAAATTATCGCCGCTCAGGATTTGGGCAAAGCAATCCATCCCCAGAACAGCCGCTGCCAGATTGAAGGAGCTGTTCTGATGGGCCTCGGTTACGGCCTCAGCGAAGAGTTTAAGCTGGAAAACGGTTACCTGGTGACCGACAATTTGCGAAAGCTAAAGCTGCCTACCATCAATGATGCGCCTGAGATAGAAGTCATTCTGATCGAGGAACCATCAGATGGTCCTTACGGCGCCAAGGGTATGGGTGAGCTGCCGCTTAATCCTACAGCTCCGGCGATCATCAATGCGATCCATAATGCAGTCGGGGTAAGGATTTCTGATTTGCCGGCAACCAGGGAAAAAGTATTGGCGGCATTAAAAAGGGCAAAGGGAGAATAATAAAATGCTGCTTGTCGGTAACGGAACCCTTGTGACGATGGGAAGCGAAAGCCGGGTGATTGAGCGCGGGGCTGTTTTAATTGATGGCCCTACAATCGCAGCGGTGGGTGACACCGAAGAGCTGCGGGCAAAAGCCCCCGGGGCTGAGTACATCGACTGCCGTTCAAAGCTGATCATGCCGGGTTTTACCTGTGCCCATATTCATACCTATAGCGTCTTTGCCCGCGGAATGGCCTTGAGCGGAGAGGCGCCGGCCAGTTTTCCCCAGGTTTTGAAGCGTTTATGGTGGCGGCTCGATCGGAACCTGACGAAAGAGGATATTTACTATAGCGCTCTTGTTACATTCATCGCCTGCCTGAAAAACGGAACTACCGCCCTTTTAGACCACCATTCCAGCCCCGGAGCCGCCAGCGGCAGTCTGCTGCAGATTGCCAGCGCCGCCAGGGAAACGGGGATACGGGCTAACCTTTGTTACGAGGTTAGTGATCGTGACGGCGAAGATAAGATGCTAGCCGGCCTGGAGGAGAACGTTTCGTTCATCCGCTACTGCCGGGAGAACGCTTCAGCGCTGCTGACCGCAACGTTTGGCCTGCACGCTTCGTTCACAGTCAGCCCGGAAACGATGGAAAAGTGCGCCCGGGCAGCGCATGGCGTAGGCGTGGGGGTGCATATCCACGTGGCCGAGAGCCGTGAGGATGCTGATCACTGCCGGGAAAAATACGGTATGGGCGTTGTGGAGAGACTCAAGCGTTATGATCTCCTTGGTCCCGGCACCCTGGCGGCCCACTGTGTGCATATCAGCGAGCAGGAGATGGATCTCCTGGCCGTCAGCGGCACCAATGTTGCCCATAATCCCCAATCAAACATGAATAATGCGGTGGGCTGCGCTCCAGTCATCTCCATGCTGGACAAAGGTGTAAATGTAGGACTGGGCAGCGACGGGATGACGACGGATATGATTGAAGGGCTGAAAACAGCGCATATTTTGCATAAGCATTGTCTGCAGGATCCGAGGGTGGGCTGGGCGGAAATGCCCCTGATGCAGTTTGCCAACAACCCGCGGATTATGGGCAACTATTTTCCGGTGAAGCTTGGCGAACTGACCTCAGGCGCGGCGGCTGATCTGATTGTGGTTGACTATGACCCGCCTACCCCTCTGACAGACGACAACTTATACGGACACCTGGTATTTGGGATGACCGGGAGAATGGTTGAAACAACTATTGTGGCCGGTAAAGTTTTAATGCGCGAGCGGACCTTAAAGATCATTGATGAGCATAAGGTCAATTCTATGGCGAGGGAGCTGGCTGCAAAACTATGGAAAAGGTTATAGAAAAAAAGAATGCTACTAGTGTGGGCGGCATTATCGGCAAAAGCCCGCCCCGGGCTGATGCCCAGGCCAAGGTAACCGGAAAAGCAAAATACACGGCAGATTTCTTTGTTGAAGGGATGCTGGTGGGCAAGGTTTTACGCAGCCCCCACGCTCATGCCCGGGTCAGAAAGATTGATCCTGCAAAAGCGGAAGCCCTGCCCGGGGTGGAAGCAGTCTTAACCCCTTTTAATGTGCCGCAACACCTTTTTCCGACTGCCGGGCACCCCTATGCTCTAGATCCGGCAAAAGGAGATGTCGCCGACAAGACGATCCTAACCGCTAAGGCCCGCTTTGTCGGTGATGAAATTGCCGCTGTAGTGGCGGTTGATCAGCTGACAGCTGCCAAAGCCCTGGAGCTGATTGAAGTTGAATATGAAGTTCTCGAGCCGGTTTTTTCAGCTGAAGCAGCACTGCAGAATACTGCTCCGCTTGTGCATGAGGAACGAGGCAGTAACCTGATCAGCGATGCCGGATATAAAATTGGCGATTACGACTCAACAGCTTTAAAAGCTGATCACATTTTTAAGGATACATTTGAAACAGCCATTGTGCAGCACTGCGCCATGGAGAATCATCTTGCCTATGCTTATCAGGAGAGCGATGGACGGCTGGTGATCGTTTCCTCCACCCAGATCCCTCATATCTGCCGGCGGATTGTCGGGCAGGCTCTCGGTATTCCCTGGGGTCAAATCAGAATTATCAAGCCCTACGTGGGCGGCGGTTTCGGCAGTAAGCAGGATGCCTGCCTTGAACCGCTGGTCGCGGCGATGACTCTGGCTGTCGGTGGGCGGCCGGTTAAGCTGGAGCTGACGCGGGAAGAATCGATGACCTGCACCAGGACCAGGCATTCCACCAGGATTCACCTTGAAACAGCTGTTAATAGTGATGGCAAGCTGCTGGCAATCAAGGTCGATGCTCTCTCAAATACAGGCGCTTACGCCTCACATGGTCATTCGGTTATTGCGGCCGGTGGCTCCAAATTTAAATATATCTACCTGTTCGAAGCGATCAGCTTCAGACCTTGCACTGTCTACACCAACCTGCCGGTGGCCGGGGCGATGCGGGCCTACGGTTCGCCACAGATCGCCTTTGCCCTTGAATCACATCTTGACAATATTGCCCGAAATTTGGCTATCGATCCGGTTGAACTGCGGCTGAAAAATCTTAACCGGGTCGGTTACCGGGATCCGCACACCGGAAACCAGCTTCTAAGCTGCGGCCTGCCGGAATGCATCGAGCGGGGCAAAGAGCTGATCGAATGGGATCGTAAAAAAGCAGAGTATGAAAAGCTTAACAGGCAGGGCGGCCATAAGCGTTATGGTTTGGGTATGGCCTGTTTCAGCTATGCGACCGGTACTTATCCGGCCTGTCTTGAAGTGGCCGGCGCCCGGATTGTCTTAAACCAGGATGGCTCGATCCAGCTGCAGCTGGGCGCTACCGAAATCGGTCAGGGCAGCGATACCGTTTTAGCCCAGATGGCTGCCGATACGATCGGTATTCCCTATGAAAGCGTGCATGTGGTCAGCACCCAGGATACCGATGTCAGCCCCTTTGATACGGGCAGCTATGCTTCCCGGCAGACTTATATTTCCGGGATGGCTGTCAAGAAAGCGGCCCTGGAGATCAGGAACAAGGCGCTGCAGCTGGCCTCAGAGATGGCCGGCTTGCCGGCTGAAGAACTGTCCATCAACGAAGCTAATATTCTTGAAATTAATTCCGGCCGGGTGCTGTTACCCCTGGCTGAAGTTGCCCTGCACAGCTATTACGACCGCGAAAGGGCCGGTCCGCTGACCAGTGATGTTTCCAACAATGCCAGGGTCAACGCTATCGCATTCGGGGTAAGTTTTACCGCGGTGGAGGTGGATATCGGCACCGGGCAGATCGAGGTGCTGGAGATTTATAATGTCCACGATTCCGGAACGATTATTAATAGGCAACTGGCCGAAGGCCAGGTCCAGGGCGGAGTCAGTATGGCCCTCGGCTACGCCCTCTCCGAAGAGCTGCTATTTGATGAAAAGAGCGGCCGGATCCTCAACAACAACCTCCTTGATTACAAGTTGCCAACGATTCTTGATACCCCGGAGATCGGCCTCGATTTTATCGAGACCTTTGAACCGACCGGTCCATTTGGCAACAAGGCGCTGGGTGAACCACCGGTCATTTCCCCTGCTCCGGCCGTGCGTAACGCAATTTTCGCGGCTACCGGAGTAGCGATTAACCGGATTCCGATCAGACTGCAGGTTGCTTTTGAACACTTTAAAGCAGCCGGGCTGATTAAAGGAGGCGGCTGAAATGTTTCTGGTGGAAGAATATTTTGAGGCGGAAACGCTGTCTGAAGCTCTCTTGCTGCTGGCCGAGAACCCGGAACGGCAAGTGATCGCCGGAGGAACCGACCTGCTGCTGGAAATGCGTGAAGAACCGACTAAAGGGGCTAAGCTGGTTAGTATTCGTAAGGTTGAAGCCCTGCACTTGGTTAGTAAAACTGACGACCAGACAATCAGTATCGGAGCACTGGCCACCTTCAGCGATCTGTTAGCGGATCCGCTGATCCGGGAGCAGTTGCCGATCTTAACGGAAGCGGCTCTGACTGTAGGGGGTCCCCAGCTGCGAGTCATGGCCACCATTGGTGGTAACATCTGCAACGGTGCCCCGTCGGCTGACAGCGCCCCTGCCCTGCTCGTTCTTGAGGCGAAGCTTAGGCTTAAGTCCCGGGATGGGGAAAGGGTTATCCCGATCCGCGATTTCTACCTTGGACCCGGTAAGGTGGGCTTAAAGCCCGGTGAACTGCTGACCGAAATCCTGATTGCTGTAGAAAACTACAGCGGGTTCAGTGGCTGCTATATTAAGTTTGCACCGCGCAAGGCCATGGATCTGGCGATGATCGGGGTGGCTGTAACCTGCCGCCTCGACAAAGAAAAGCATTTTGACACGGTACGCATCAGTTTGGGCGTTGCCGGGCCGACACCGCTTCGTTGTCTTAACGCCGAAGACTACATTCGGGGCAGAGCGGTTACGGAAGAGGTTTTAACAGAAGCGGGTCGGCTGGCCCTGGAAGATGCCAGCCCCAGGGGCTCCTGGCGGGCCTCAAAGGTATACCGGGAACACCTGATCGCCGAATTGACGGCCAGGGCTTTGCAAACGGCGGTATGCCGGGCGGGAGGTTTTAACGATGCTTAAACAGATTACGCTCATGGTAAACGGCAGAAGCCATAAACTGGCGATCGACGCCGGTGAGACGCTGCTTGAAGTCTTAAGGGAAAGGCTGCATCTGACCGGTGCCAAGGAAGGATGCGGAGTGGGTGAATGCGGGGCTTGTACCGTGATGGTTGACGGGGTACCCCTGAATGCCTGTCTCTATTTAGGCGTCTGGGCTGACGGTAAGACGATCACCACTGTTGAAGGCCTTGCTGCCGGAAATGAACTTTCAACAGTTCAGAAAGCCTTTGTCAGCGAAGGGGCGGTGCAGTGCGGTTTCTGCACCCCCGGGCTGGTGATTACCGCAACAGCCATGGCCGCCGGCGGCAGAAGCTATAACAGGGAAGAAATTAGGCAGGAGCTGGCCGGCCACCTCTGCCGCTGCACCGGTTATCAGAAGATTATTACCGCCGTGGAAAAAGCGCTAAAGGACCAGACGTTCTGAAAAGGCTGCCCGCAGCCTATTGGGAAGGAGAGACTTATTTATGCAACCAGATTATCAAGCTGTCTTAAACCGGGCTGACTTTTATAAAGCGGATATGACCAAATTTTTGCGGGATATGGCGGCTATTCCGGCTGAAAGCGCCTGCGAGGCTGAACGTATTGCCAGGATCAGGCAGGAAATGGAAAAGGTCGGACTCGATCGGGTTGAAGTTGATCGGATGGGTAATATTCTGGGTTTTACTGGCCAGGGCCAGCATCTTGTGGCGATCGATGCCCATATTGATAATGTGGGAGTGGGTGATCCGGATCTTTGGGAACATGACCCCCTGACCGGCTTTGAAGACGAGGAAATTATTATCGCCCGGGGAGTTTCCGATCAGCTGGGCGGCATGGCGGCCATGGTTTACGGCGCTAGAATCATTAAAGATCTGGGCCTGGAAGGCGATTGCACCCTGTTGCTGACGGGTACTGTCCAGGAAGAGGATTGCGACGGTCTCTGCTGGCAATATATTATTAACGAAAGCAAGATTCGTCCGGAACTGGTAGTGTTAACCGAGCCCACTTCCTGCAACATCTACCTTGGCCAACGGGGACGGATGGAAATTAAAGTTTCTACCAGGGGCTTGAGCTGCCACGGTTCTGCGCCAGAGCGGGGTGACAACGCCATTTACAAAATGGCGCCGATCCTGACCGAGCTGCGAGCCCTGAATGAGAATCTGGGTGAAGATGACTTTTTAGGTCCCGGTTCGCTGACCGTTTCGGAAATTTTCTTTAGTTCCCCTTCCCGTTGCGCTGTAGCTGACGGCTGTTCAATTTCGATCGACCGCCGTCTGACCAGGGGTGAAACAGCCGAAAAAGCGATCCGGCAGATCGAGAAGCTGCCCGCTGTAAAGACTGCCGGGGCAAAAGTTGAGCTCTACGATTATAACCGTCCCTCCTATACCGGCCTGGTTTACCCGACTAAAGCCTACTTCCCGGCCTGGGTTATTGAGCAGGATCAACCGGCTGTCCGGTCAATGGTTGAGGCTTACCGGGAACTTTTTAAGAGTGAGCCGCTGCTTGACAAGTGGACCTTTTCAACCAACGGGGTTTCGATCATGGGGCTGCATGGGATACCCTGTGTCGGATTCGGGCCCGGTCATGAAGATCAGGCTCACGCCCCCAATGAAAAAACCTGGAAAAGCGAGCTGGTCAGGGCGGCCGCAATGTATGCGGTGATCCCGTTAATTTACAGCCAAAAATATGCCTGAAAAAAGAGGAGTGAAGTGGATGCAGACCTGTTTTAAAAATAAGCATTTTATAACCCTGCAGGACTGGACCAAAGAGGAGATCGACACCCTGCTTGAGGTTTCCTTCGACCTGAAGAAAAAATTTGCCATGGGTTTGAATACCCCCTATCTCGAAAATAAGACCATGTTCCTGATGTTTTTTGAGCAATCGACCCGAACCAGGAATTCCATGGAAGCGGGGATCGCCCAGCTTGGCGGCCATGCCAACTATCTTGACACCAGCACGATGCAGATCTCGCACGGCGAGGTGGCCAAGGATACGGCGATTATTCTTTCACGCTACGGTCACGCTATAGCCTGTCGCAACTGCTTCTGGGAGATCGGAAACCGCTATTTACGCGAAATGGCCGAAAATTCAACCGTGCCGATCATCAATATGCAATGCGATCTTTACCATCCGCTGCAGGCTATTGCTGATCTGATGACCATGCAGGAAAAGATGGAAAACCTGAAGCGCAGGAAAGTATCGATTATCTGGGCTTATGCCACCAGTCATAAGAAGCCGATTTCGGTGCCTCTTTCCCAGGTGCTGCTTTTCCCCCGTTACGGAATGGATGTCTGGCTGGCTTACCCCGCAGGCTACGAGATGCCCGACTGGGTTATTGCACAGGCTGAGGCCAATGCCAAAAAGCATGGCGGTTCGCTGACTATCACCAACGATATGGATGCCGCCTATAAAGACGCCGACGTGGTAATCCCCAAAAACTGGGGCAGCTGGGTCAGCGATCCGGAAGGCAAGCGGGGCAGTGAACTGTTGGATGCCAACAGGCACTGGATCTGCACCGAAGATAGGATTGCTCTCGGCAAGGAAGAAGTTTATTACATGCATGCCCTGCCGGCCGATCGGGGCAACGAGGTAGTTGATGCGGTCATTGACGGACCGCATTCGATTGTTTATGACGAAGCGGAAAACCGCCTGCACACCTCAAAAGCGCTGATGGTTTTGCTGATGGGGGGCAAGTAGACAGGACATAAAAAAGTTACCGGGGTTGAACAACTGCTGAAAGTATTTTTATATTCATGGGATTACATGCTGTTAAGGGACAGGTTTCTTAATCAAGTCTCTTTAAGATTCGCTTAATGGCCTGCTCGGATTGTTTTAAAACATCTTCTTGATCGATAGTTTTAAGTTCGCTGTCCTGGTAGAGGATCCGGCCGTCAACCATGGTCAGGCAGACATCGGTTGCCCTGGCTTCGTAAACCAGGCGGCTGTAGATATTTTTTCCCGCGGCGGGCATACTGTGCGGCTGGTTAAGATCGATCAGCACCAGGTCGGCTTTCTTGCCGGCCTCGAGTGAGCCAATATCATTTTCCAGTTGCATTGCCGCCGCCCCACCGAGGGTGGCCATCTCGAAAACCTGCTCAGCCGGCAGTGCCGTCGGGCCGTGCAGTGGTTTCTGAATCAGGGCTGCCAGCCGCATCTCCATGAAGGGATCGAGGTTGTTGTTGCAGGGGGCGCCATCGGCCCCGAGGGAAAGGTTAATGCCCATTTCGCGCATCTTAACCACCGGGGCAATCCCGGAGCCGAGTTTTAGATTAGAAGAAGGACAGTGGGCTACAACAGTGCCGCTCTCCCTTAGGATATCAAGCTCCTCATCGTTTACCCAGATACAATGGGCCAGGATCAGGTTGTCACCGGTCAGGCCGATATCGGCAAAATAACTGATGTTTCTCCGACCAATTGCTTTTTCCACCTCGGCGATTTCATCGCGGTTTTCTGAAGCGTGGCTGTGAATGAGCACCCCGTACTCTATGGCCAGATCGCGGACCTTCTTCAGCAGTTCTTCGCTGCAGGATAGAACAAAACGCGGGTTGAAGGCATAGCGCAGACGTCCATCCGCCCGTCCGTGCCATTTTTCAAGCAGGTCAACGCTCTCCTTTAGTGAGGCGGCGGTTGTTTCGTGGAGGCCGGCCGGTTTATCAGTGCCGCTGTCCATCATGCATTTACCGCTGGTGGCACGGATTCCGGATTTGCAGATCGCTTCAAAGACTGCTGATGTATGGTTGACGGTGGCCATATCGACGATGGCGGTAGTACCGCTTCTTAGCAGTTCGCCGATGCCCAGGAGAGATGAGTAGTAAACACTTTCGGCATCGTGAGCAGCTTCCAGGGGCCAGATTTTTTTACGCAGCCAGTCGAGCAGAGTCAGGTCGTCGGCCTGCCCCCGGAAAAGAACCTGCACCAGGTGGATATGGGTTTGGATCAACCCCGGGATTAGGACCTTGCCCCGGCAGTCGATCTCTAAGTCTGCCGGAACATCGGCGGCGCCAACTTCCCTGATCCGGTTATCTTCAACCAGCAGGTTTCCTTCCAGAACACACCTTTCAGCATCCATTGTAACGATCGAAGCGTTGCGAAACAGGGTTGTTGTCATCGCTTCAGCTCATTTCAATTAAGTTTAATATTATTCTAGTTCAACAGTCTCAGAACTGTCTCCTGCAGGATATTGAAGTACTCTAAAGAGGCCGGATTATAAAGGGGCATCAGGTGCATTGGTTGATAATAACCCTGTTTTATGTTAATTTAATGTTAAGTTTGATGAGGAGGAGGAAGCTTAGATGAATAAACAAAAAATGCTCTTTGTCTTTGGCATTGTTCTGTTCATGACGGCATTATCTCCGGCCGGTATTCTTTTTCCCGGGATTGTTTCTGCCCAGGACATGGGCTTTACCCAGCAAAGCGGCACTACTGGTGGCGAGCTGCGGCGGCACATTGATATCAGCAGCCCCTGGTCGGGCGGTTATTTATACGAAGATATGACGGTTATCGGCAGCGCCAGTGTTACCGAGTCCTTTACCATGAACAATTTGGGACTGGGAGCAGAGTCTGATTACTGGAAGAAAGCATACGATGACTTTGGGATCGGTTTTGATGTTAACCCGAATATTTTCCCGCAATCAGCTGAACCTGCCGCCCAGGTACCGGTCAGCGGCTCGGTCAGCAAGCCTGCTTCAGCCGTGGCCGGTGAAAGCGTGACCATTGATCCGGAAGAAGCAGGAGATATCCGGGCTGGCTTCAGGTGGCTGGATCTCTTTTAGGCGGGCAGGATCTGCTTTAAGACCCGCAAGAAATTATAGGCAGTTATTTTTTCGATCTCGTCAGGGCTAAAGCCTCTGCCGCCTAACTTTTCTACCAGGGCAGGGACGTTGGTGACCTCTTCCAGCCCGGGGATGACCTTTTCAATCCCGTCAAAATCGGAGCCAAGCCCCAGGTGATCAACCCCGGCTACTTCGGCGACATGGACAAAATGATCGAGCAGCCGGTCTACGGTTGCCTTCTTTTCATCAACAAAATCAGGACAATAGGACAAACCGATCATTCCTCCGACTGCGGCCAGCTCTTTTAGCTGTTCATCAGAAAGGTTGCGCGGGTGGTCGCAGAGCGAACGGGCGTTGGCATGGGAAACAATCACCGGATTACTGCTGAGGGTGATTGCATCATAGAATCCTCTTTCATTGATGTGGGCCAGGTCGACAATCATCCCCAGCCGGTTCATCTCCCGGACTACTTTTCGCCCCAGACCGGTCAGGCCTTTTCCGCCCACCCCGTTACCGACTCCGGTAGCCAGCTGGTTTTCCTGGTTCCAGGTCAGGCCGAGGCCGCGGATGCCAAGCTGAAACAGCATTCTTAATGTTGCCGCTTCGCCCTCGAGCGCTTCTCCGCCTTCGATGCTGATCAGGGCGCCCACTCTGTTTTCTCCTTCCAGAGCGGCCAGATCAGCCTGATTGTTGATCACTTTTATACTGTTGCGGCAGCAATCAAAGTTGCGCCTGAGCAGGTCGAGCAGGGCGAGCGAACGTTTAAGGGAGCCAACCGGCTTGTACTCTTCTTCGATATAGAGGGCGAAGATCTGCATCATCACGCCAGCTTCCTTCAGTCGGGGCAAATCCAGGTGGCCGATACCGTTTTTTCGCCGGAAGTCATAAATGTTCTTTTTATGTTCGAAAAGACGCACCGTATCGCAGTGGCCGTCTATCAGGCGGTAAGACACAGCAGAATAACTCCTTTGCATGAAAAGTAAGCTGCTTATTATATATCAGGGTTACTACATATCCACTTAGATTACAGCCAGCTCCCGGCCAACTTTAATAAAAGCGGCGATAGCCCGGTCGAGGTCATCCCTGCTGTGGGCGGCGGACAGCTGAACCCTGATCCGGGCTTTGCCTTTCGGGACTACCGGGTAAGCAAAGCCGATCACGTAGATCCCTTCTTTCAGCATCAGGTCGGCCATCTTCAGCGCCAGCGGTTCACTATAAAGCATTACCGGAACGATAGCCGTATCGCCGGGCACGATCGTAAAGCCGGCTTCAAGCATCTTACTTCTGAAATAGACGGCGTTTTCCATCACTTTTTGCTGCAGGGTTGTTGATGCTGAGAGCATTTCCAGCACTTTCAGCGTGCCGCCCACTATCGCCGGGGCGAGCGAGTTTGAAAACAGATAGGGGCGTGAGCGCTGGCGCAGCATCTCGATCAGTTCACCGCGCCCGGAGGTACAACCTCCCATTGCCCCGCCGAGGGCCTTGCCAAAAGTGGTGGTGATCAGATCGACTTTTCCTTCCAGCCCATAGTGTTCAAAAGTGCCGCGTCCGGTTTTACCGATGTAGCCGGTAGCGTGGCTGTCGTCAACCATCACCAGGGCATCATACTTTTCCGCCAGCTCGCAGATCTCCGGCAGCTTGACAATATCGCCATCCATCGAAAACACTCCGTCGGTGGCGATCAACCGGTAGCGGGCGTCAGCGGCTTCTGCGAGACATTGTTCCAGTTCCCCCATGTCAGAGTGTTTGTAGCGGTAACGCCTGGCCTTACAGAGCCTGACCCCGTCGATAATCGATGCGTGGTTCAGCTCGTCTGAGATGATGGCGCTATCTTCGCCAAGCAGGGGTTCAAAGATGCCGCCGTTAGCGTCGAAACAGGCCGCATAGAGGATGGTATCATCAGTTTTCAGAAATTCAGATACTTTTTGCTCCAATTCTTTATGGATCTGCTGTGTGCCACAGATGAAACGGACCGAAGAGAGGCCGTAACCCCACTCTTCCATGGTCTGCTGAGCAGCCGCTATTACTTCCGGATGACTGGAAAGACCTAAGTAATTATTGGCGCAAAAGTTAAGGACCTCTTCGCCGGTAGAGACGCTGATCTCAGCCGCCTGCGGGCTGGTGATCACTCTTTCCTGTTTGTATAAACCCTCAGTTTTAAGGGTACTGAACTCATTTTTCAGGTCTGCCAATATTTTTTTTGACATTGCCTTACCTCCCCCGATCAGGAATAAGCTTACTTAATCAGTTTTTTACCCAGCACAGAAAGCATATCCGCGGTCATGGCCTCAAGGTCATACTTGGGGTTCCAACCCCATTCGGCGCGGGCGGCGGAATCGTCAAGCGAGTCCGGCCAGCTGTCGGCAATGGCCTGGCGCACCGGATCGATTTCATAGTCAATCACAAACTCCGGGATCTGTTTTTTAATCTCCCGGGCCAGCTCTTTTGGGGTTACCGTAATGGCAGAAACATTAAAAGCGTTGCGATGAATCAGCTTGGCCGGGTCGGCTTCCATCAGCTTAACGGCCCCTTCCAGAACATCCGGCATGTAGATCATATCGATCGAACTGTCTTCCTGGAGGAAGCAGGTATAGCGTTTATTTTTCAGGGCTTCGTAGAAGATATGCACAGCGTAATCGGTGGTGCCCCCGCCGGGTAGGGCGGCGTTGGAAATTACCCCTGGGTAGCGCAGACCCCGGATATCAAGGTTGTATTTTAAATGATAGTAGTCGCAAAGCAGCTCCCCTGCCACTTTTGAAACCCCGTAGATTGAGGTTGGCCGGGTCAGGGCGTCCTGCGGTGTTTTCACCCGCGGGGCATTAGGTCCGAAAACGGCAATCGAGCTGGGGAAGAAAAGGGTGCAGTTGGCTTCCTTGACCGCTTCAAGGATATTGACCAGGCCGTTCATGTTGATCTCCCAGAGCAGCTGCGGATCCTGCTCGCCGGTGGCCGACAGCAGGGAAGCCAAATGATATACGCTTTCAATATTGTATTTCTTTATTACCCGGGTAATATCAGCGGGTTTGGTGATATCGAGCAGTTCAAAGGGCCCTTCATTGATGAAGGGGCATTCCTCGTGGATTCTTCTGCCTGAAGCAATCACATTCTCTGCGCCGTATAGACTGCGCAGGTAGGGAACCAATTCGGTGCCGATCTGGCCCATGGCCCCGGTAATTAAAACTTTTTTCACGGACATGCCCTCCTTTATTTATGCGGGGTTTTTATTCCCTGAATTGTTCATTATAGACAGTTTGTAAGCGTTAATTTCTCGATTAATTAATGCTATTCCTTTAACGTCAATTGCCGTAGCGCTGGTCGAGCTGTTTTTGCTGCCAGATCATATCGGCCAGGGTGCCGGGAGGGTAGGGGCTGCCGCTGGGATTAACATAAGCGCCGCCTGAAGATGAGGCACCGTTGTCGCCGTTGGCGGGTTCTTCGGTGGGAGATAACTCCTCTAAATTCAGGGGAATATATTCGAAGGCGTAAGGGCCGGAAAGGCGGTGGGAGCGGCTGAGCCAGGTTGGGAGGGGCGAGATTTCATTTCTGCTGCCGGTCAGCTGTTTTAGAGAGGAAGAAAAATAATCAGATCGGATCAAGAGAAAAAGGAGCAGGATAATAATCATCAAGATTAATATTACCTTGTACCGGGGCATCTGGCTCCTCCCTCGGGAGAGCTTATGAGAAATTTTTCGCAGCCATTATTGAAAGAGATTGACAGTATATGTGCATCATTTTATTCATTGTAAACGCTGGCAAGCCTAAAATCAATGAACGAATATTTGCCTGATTAAAAGAATCCCCGCGGCCTTAAGGCCGCGGGGATTAAATTTCGTTTAAGTTGTGTTAAGTAAATTTAAGAACTTACTTAATTTATGTGTTCAAACCCGGAGGGAGAATGATCCGGGTCGTAAAACCAGGAAGAGTCCTTGGTTGTGCTTGGATCAGCCGGAGGCGCTGATATTCCGTATACATTTCTAAGGCTTAAACCGATGCTGTTGGCGATTTCGGTCATTAATTCATAAAGATCAGATCTATTCTTTTTTAAATTCTTTAGATAATCGGTATCGTTGCCGTCGTAATCGGTTATTAGTTTATCCAAATTCCTATAATTGAAAACTAATTGATCAAGCCTCAATTTTGCTATATACTCCATAGTTCCCGCCTGTTGCCACTTTGGCGTGCCGCTGATTGGGGCCGGTTGCTCCCCCTGCTGGGGAGGCGGCGTTGTGCCGGGTTGAGGTGATGCCGGCTGATTCACTAATGGTGTTCCCTCTGAGTCCTGGTCAAGGCCATTATTTTCAGGTTCTTCAATCGGCCGCTCTTCCATCTGGGCGCGGTGAGCAACGGTCAGCCATTCAGGTAGATCCT
>CAYTER010000032.1:23001-24705 GCA_964436815.1 uncultured Syntrophomonadaceae bacterium | reverse complement strand
GCAAATGGCTCTTTTCAAAACTGTTTCAGACGCAGAAGCGTCCGGAAAAGTACGTCAGATCTATGACGACATCAAGAACACTAAAGAAATTGATTTTGTGCCCAACTTCTGGCAAGCTCTTTCCAACAATCCCGATCATCTGGAAGCAACCTGGAACAAGTTGAAAGTGGTGATGGCCCCGGGTAAAATTGACAAACTGACCAAGGAAATTATCGCCCTTGCAGTTTCAATCACCAACAACTGCGTTTACTGAATTCATTCCCACAGCGCCGCCGTGAAGCGGCTGGGTCTGGATAACGAAGCAATCGCTGAAATTATTGCCGTAGTTGACATGTTCAACGGCACCAACAGCCTGGCCAACGCCTACCAGGTTGAGCCGGATGTGACACCGAACCCTGACTAAATGATTACTTACCCATTCAACTTCTGTAAAATCAGGGCAAAGTTTAGAAGGCGTATCAACCGTTTCGTGATTGAAGCAGAAGTAAACAACCGTCTGGTAAAAGCCTACCTGCCCAATCCGGGACGAGACCACCAGCGGCCGCCACCGCTTCGACTTCCTTTTACAGCACAAGCAGACAGGCTTAGATTATTACCTGAAAGTAAAAAGCTGTACTCTCTTTAACGGACAGGTAGCAATGTTTCCAGATGCCGTTACGGCGAGAGGAACCAGCCACCTTTACCGTCTGGGAGAGCTGGCTGCGGAGGGTATTAAGACCGGCTGCCTCTTCGTTGTTATGAATCCGCAGGTTGAAATATTTCTGCCCGCCTACCATGTTGATTACCCTTTTGCAGCGGCCATTTGAAATCGCCACATAATGGTATTTTATGTTATAATTTAGGAAAAGGAGCCAGCAATAAGGAGAGGGAGCCAGTGAGCGATGATCAACAGACTGAGGCAAAACCGATCCAGACACCGGAGAAGGTGATCAGGACTTTTTACATTACCAGCGGTCTCTTTACCGTGGCAACAGCCTTTATCTGGGGCGTAAACACGCTCTTTCTGCTGGACGCCGGACTGGACATTTTTGAAGTGATGGTCATCAACAGTATCTATAGCATCGGCCAGGTTTTTTTTGAGATTCCGACCGGTGTGGTTGCCGATACAATTGGCCGCAGGGTCTCATTTTTATTCGGTATCGCCACTTTGACCATCTCAACCCTGCTTTACCTTGCTTCAGCAAGCTTCGGCTGGGGAATGATCGGCTTTGCTGTCGGTTCGGTGCTGCTCGGCCTGGGTTATACTTTTCAGACCGGAGCAGTAGAAGCCTGGCTGGTTGATGCCCTGGAAGCGAGCGGTTACAAAGGCCGGATTGACCAGGTATTCGCCCGGGGAGGAATAGTTTTTGGCGCCGCGATGCTGACCGGAACAATCGCCGGCGGAATTCTAGGCCAGTTTGACCTGGCACTGCCCTATTTGACCAGGGCAGCTATCCTGGTAATCGCTTTTATCGCCACCTTCTCGATGATGCATGACATCGGCTTTAAATCCCGCCCGCTTAAAGCTTCTCTTTTTACAGCGGAGACCCGTAGAATCTTTAAGGCAGGCGTACATTACGGCTGGCATAATCCGGCAGTCCGGCCGCTCCTGCTTGCTTCGGCAGCACAGGGCTCGTTTTTCATGTATTTCTTTTATGCAGCACAGCCATATGCTCTCAGCCTGCTGGGCAGGCCGGACCTGATTTGGGTTTCAGGGGTGCTGGC
>CAYTER010000032.1:12278-22901 GCA_964436815.1 uncultured Syntrophomonadaceae bacterium | reverse complement strand
AATGATGCCGGCGGCACTCTCGGACAGCCTTCATTCGGCTGGCTTT
Organism: uncultured Syntrophomonadaceae bacterium; assembly: GCA_964436815.1. GTDB lineage: Bacteria > Bacillota > Dethiobacteria > DTU022 > DTU022 > UBA993. Next base: position 22,855 of record CAYTER010000032.1, on the reverse strand, counting down.
CCCGGGCCTTTTCGATTCCGGCAGCCTACATCGTTGGCTCCTTAATCACTGTAATAGCTGCACCTTTTTATGTCCGTTCGGGCAAAATGGCCGATGTCTGTATCGATGTCGGCACAGCTGAGGAATTCTGTCCGGTTGGTGCACGCGAACCGATCGATACGATCGGTATTTAATTTTAAAAATGGGCTTAAGCATAAACTCTCTCCTGCAAACTGATTGCTTCTTCCTTACAGGAAGCCCGGCAGATCCCGCAACCGAAACATTTGAGTTGATCAATAACAACCTTGTTAGCTGATTGATCATAGTCAAGCGCATCAAAATAGCAGGCCTTAAGGCAGGCCTTACAACCGCTGCACTGCTCGCTGTTAACAACAGCAATATATTCGGCCCGAAACATTACGGGATAGTTTTTGTTAACTGCTTTCAGGGCCATGCAGTCAAGATCACAGTTACAGATGCCGCCGATAAAAGGGGTCATAAAGGTCCAGACCGAGTGAATCATCTTCTTTTTTTCCAGTTCCCTGAACTGCTGCAGCGCTTCTGTTTTAGAGATTACCTCGAGTCCGGCGGTGTGCGGACCGTTAAGGTAATCTGCACTAATCGAACGTAAAAGCCTGCCCATTTCGGTATCATCACCGGGCTCCACGCTCAACCCATAACAAAAACGCTGTTCGCTGCCCATACCGGCCTGGCGGCAGATACAGGGCAACCTGACTACTGAGTTGATGAAACCAAAAATTTTTTCGATTTCTTCCAGGGGCAATACCTGGCCATAATGTTTGCGTTTCTGCCGGTTAATCAGGGTCGGTTTGACAACAGCCTGGACGAAAGAAGGCAACCGGTTCAGATCGTCAAGCAGGCCGATACTGCGGTTAAGCCTTTCCGGGGTCTCAAAAAAGTGACGGATATACTTGCGCCGGCGAAGATCATTAAGCAGGTCCGTCGCATAGTTCTCCGCTCTCAAATACCACTTTTCCCCCTCGCCATGCTGATGGCAGAACTCACACATTACCATCCGCTCCTTCCAGCAATGAAGCGACGTCGAAAGCATCTTCTTTGATCAGTTCGACCAGAGCTTCAAAATCCTTGCTCATCTCCCGATCTGCGTCCATGAAACTGACCTTTTCCCTGATCTTCCGGTAGACCCGTTGCAACTTGGGAGAAGGCTTTTTCTTTCTAAAATCGATACCCTGGCAGGCGCAGATTGCTTCAATAGCCAAAACATAGGATAAATTTTCCAGTACTTCACGGCATTTCCGGGCTGCTATAGTTCCCATGCTGACATGATCTTCCTGGTCGGCAGATGTGGGAATTGAATCAACACTGGCCGGGTGGGCCAGAATTTTATTTTCACTGACCAGGGCGGCGGCAGTATACTGGGCTACCATGAAACCGTCATTCAAACCACCTTTTTCAACCAGAAAAGCAGGCAGACCCATGCTGAGCGCCGGGTTGGTCAGCCGTTCGGTTCTCAGCTGAGAAATGTTGGCCAGCTCCGCGAGGGCGATGGTCAGGAAATCAAGAGCCAGGGCCACCGGCTGACCATGAAAATTGCCACCTGATAGCACTTCGCCTGTTTCAGCAAAAACAAGCGGATTATCAGTCACAGCATTGATCTCCCTCTCGATCACCTGTTTAACATATGAAATAGCATCCTTGGAAGCACCGTGAACCTGGGGCATACAGCGCAGGGAGTAGGCATCCTGCACCCTGACGGATGAAGGGTTAGCCAGGATCTCGCTTTCCTTAAGCAGCTCCCTCAGGTTGGCGGCAGTTTCAATCTGACCCGGGTGCGATCTGATTTCGTGGATTTTATGATCGAAAGCGATCAATACAGCTTCGAGCGCTTCAGCACTAAGAGCGCCGAAAAGATCGGCATAGCGGGCAATTTTCAGGGCGTCATAAACAGCGAGTGCCCCAAGAGCGGTCATCGCCTGGGTTCCGTTACACAGTGAGAGACCTTCTTTTGCTTTCAACACAACCGGAGCTATGCCGGCCTGCTTCAACGCCTCGCTGCCAGGCAGCCGCCGGCCTTCATACCAGGCTTCACCCCGCCCCATCAGCACCAGCGCCAGATGCGAAAGCGGGGCTAAATCACCGCTCGCGCCCACTGAACCTTTTTGCGGCACCAGGGGGTGGACCCGTTTATTAAGCATGGCCAGCATAGTGTCAACGATGATCGGCCGGACTCCTGAATAGCCGGAGGATAATGAATTTGCCCTCAGCAGCAGCATAGCCCTCACTACTTCCTCCGGGAAGGGTTCACCAACACCGGTAACACAACTTACCACCAGGTTATACTGAAGTTGATCAATCTCACTTTCGCTGATTGAAACATTGCTGAGCAGGCCAAACCCGGTATTGACCCCGTAGACGACTTTTTTTTCAGCCAGAATCTGTTCGATCAAGGCCCGCGAACTAGTGATCTGTTTCCGTGCTTCAGCTGAAAGGGCAACCTCTTCATAGTTTCTGGCAACACTGATTACCTGGTCAATGCTGAGGTCGGTCCCGTTAATGATCACTGTCATAATCTAATCACTCCAAACCTCTGCTAAGAATCTGTTTATCCCGGCTGTTGTCAACAATAAGCGTCCCTTTTTTATAAACCTGGCTGACAACATTGCCTCCCAGGCGGTAAACAACATGTTCATAGGATGGAACATCCCAGATTTGAAGATCGGCGTACTTGCCGGTTTCCAGGGTTCCGTAATCATCTTCAAGGTTAAGCGCTTTGGCTGCCCCCCGGGTGGCGGCAACCATCGCCTCAGCCGGGCTCATCCGGTAGAGACGGCAGGCCAGGGCCATCACAAATTGCATTGACTCAGTCCAACAGCCGGGACAAAGGTTGGTGGCCAGGGCCACCTTTAAACCCTGCTCTTTCATGGCCAGGTAATCAAAAGGCTGCGGATGGCGGACTGCGAAATCAAGCGCCGGCAACAGCACCCCCACGACATCTGCTTTAACCAGTTTTTTTAAAGCTTTTAAGGGAGTATAGTTGAGGTGATCGGCAGAAACCATTTTCATTTCTGCCGCGAGATCAGAACCGCCGATATATGAGTAGGCGTCGGTATGAATTTTCGGCTGCAGGCCGTGATCCAGGGCAGCCTTAAGGATTAACTCGCTCTCATGAGCTGTATAATAGCCCTCATCGCACCAGACATCACAGTAAACAGCCAGGTTTTGATCGGCAACCCGGGGGATCATTTCACGGGTAAGCAGATCGATGTAATCCTCTTTAGTTTGATCAACAGGCCAGCCGTGAGCCCCGAGAAACGTGCTGATAATATCAAGAGGGGTACTTGTACTAAGCATTCTGTTTACAGCCAGGATTTTCAACTCGGCGTCGGAAGCGAGCCCGTAACCGCTTTTACTTTCAATAGTGGTTGTTCCCGCTGCAGCCATTCGTCTGAGGCGAGCCATGGCCGCCTGGTAAAGCTCTTCCTCTGTCGCCCCGCGTGTCGCCTCGACTGAGGCCTGGATCCCGGTTTTAATCCCCCGCTTCTGAAGCTGGGTCAGATCATCGGTAGTCAGTTTTGCAGCGTACTCTTCAACCCTTGAACCGCCGAATATCAGGTGGGTATGGCAGTCGATAAAACCGGGAGCGACAACCCTGCCTCCTGCATCTACAACTTTAGTGAGCTCCGGATCATAAAAAGGTAAAACCTGTTCTTTACCGCCGACAACCAGAATGCGCTTCCCACTGACCGCCAGCCAGCCATCTTTTATCACTTCAAAATCGCTGTCACAATCCCTGCAGGTAAGAATTTCTGCGGCATTGCGGATCATCAGGTCGGCCTTTGTTTTTATTTCCAAAGCAGTTTCGCCCCCTCACTGGCAACTCCTGGTTTATGATCAAGAAAAGACCCCTTAAAGATCCTGTGGACCAAAAGTCGCTTTCGGTGTCCACCAGAGCGGCACTTTAATGCTTTCCCCGGTCAGGTACCCCCGGCCTTCAGCCACCGCTTTGGCCGTGTCATAACCGGCCTGGGCATGGCGGACCACTCCGATTCCGGAATCAACAGTCATGCAGACCGAAAGTCTTAAGTCGGCTTCGTCCGTGCCGTCGGCAATCATGGTCACCCCGGTATGAACCGCTTCCCCCATGGAATAGTTAGCCTGGATAGCAATCAGGTCAGACATTCCCACGGCATTAAGCAAGCCGTTAAGCATCGGCCAGTCGGAAATCAGGTCGCTGCCATCGGGCATGTTTTCCGATTCAAAGGTGGGGTTAACGATGGAACCTGAATCAAGGTTATCCCTTGAAAAGGCAACCGGCCCTTTAACCTCACCGGTTCTGATTAAGGCGTTCACCGCCAGGGCAAACCGCTTACGCTGGCCAAAACCAAGGTAGCAGATCCGGGCCGGCAGCGCCTCGATCGGGATATGCTGACGGGCCAGGTTGATCCAGCGGGTTACAAGCAGGTCATCAGCGAACATCTCCAGGCAGAGATTGTCCAGCTTTCTTAAATCTTCCGCTTCTCCGGAAATACAGGTCCAGCGAAAAGGTCCCCGCCCCTCGCAAAACAGGGGCCGGATATACTCGGCAACAAAACCGGGGATGGTCATCGCTTCTGCTTCCGGCATTCCGCCGTCACGGCATTCCTTACGAATGCTTGTTCCATATTCAAAGGTTGGAACACCTTGTTCAAAAAATCTGTTCATCGCTTTAAGCTGCCTGATCATCGTCGTCCGGGCCTTTTCGAGGTAAAGCATCCTGTCTTTAGTCCTCAGTTCATCCGCCTCTTTAGGGGTGTAACCGGCAGGGATATAAGAGAAAGGATCGTGGCAGGGGCACATTTCCGTAACGATATCAGGCTTAAAGCCCTTTTCAAGCGCTTCCTCAAAGATGTCAGCCGCATTACCGACCAGGCCGATGCCTACCGCTTCTTTCCTGGCAGCGTAATCTTTAGCCAAACTAATCGCCTCATCTAGCGAACCAACCAGCAGATCGATAAACTTTTTACTGATTCTCCGCTCAATAATGTCCTGATTAACATCACAGAGAATGGCTACCCCGCCATGCATGGTCATGGCCCGGGTCTGATTGCCGCCCATACCCCCGGCCCCGGCGGTTAAAAGGATTTTACCGACCAGTGAATCATCGTAACATTTTCTGGCTACCGCCGAAAGGGTCTCAAAGGTGCCCTGGATAACCCCCTGGGTGCCGATATATTCCCAGGGCCCGGCGGTGTATTGGGCAAAAATGGTCAGGTTCTTATCCTGCAGGTCGTAAAAAGTAGGCCAATCAGCCTTCATGATATTGGTATTGGCCATCACCACCCGTGGTGCTAAACGGTGAGTCTTAAATACCGCCACCGGCATGCCCGACTGCATGACCAGGGTTTCATCATTTTCCAACTCTTTTAAAGTTTTAACAATCGCGTGATACGACTCCCAGTTACGGGCGCATTTGCCGATACCGCCATAGATCACCAGTTCTTCTGGTTTTTCGGCATTCTCCATATTGTTCTCAAGCATCCGTAAGATGGTTTCCTGTTTCCAACCCTTGCAGCGTAAGTTTGGACCCCGCTGCGCCTTTACCTGATAATAAATCTCCGGTTTAGTCATCTTTGACTCCTCTCCATAATGTTTACGATCAATTCATCCAGCAGGTGTAAGATAATAACGCCAGATAGTATCTTTAGCGCGAAAGAATCAAGGCCAGGCGATAGAGGTCTTCCGGAAACGATTTCCACTCGGAAAAACAGCTATCCAGTGCAACAGGAACGATATCCTGACCTTTAAGGGCTGTAAAATAACCGCTTTTACCTTCAGCCAGCCAGTCAACCGCTGCTGCACCCATACGGCTGCCGAGCAGCCGGTCAACGGCGCTGGGGCTGCCGCCACGCTGAATATGGCCCAGTACGGTTACCCTGGTCTCAACGTTAATCTGCTCTTTGATCGCCTCGTTCATTTCGTAAATATTAGCAGCACCCTCGGCAACGATAATAATGCTATGCATTTTGTCCCTTTTAATACCACGCATGATCCTGCCGCAAATTTCGGCAAGGTTATAGTCGATTTCGGGAACAACAATCGACTCTGCACCACCTGCCAGACCGGCTGTCAGGGCCAGGTAGCCGGTGTGGCGCCCCATCACTTCCAGCAAAAACACTCTTTCATGTGAGGTAGCCGTATCACGTAGCCGGTTGATCGCATCAAGAATAGTATTAACTGCCGTATCAAAACCGATTGTTTGATCAGTGCCGTTTATGTCATTATCAATAGTTCCGGGGATACAGATTGTTTGAATTCCTTGTTTTTCAAGGGTCATCGCTCCCTTAAACGAACCCTCGCCGCCAATGACAACCAGACAGTCAACTCCTTCTTTTTTTAAATAATCTGCGGCCTTGACCTGTGATTCAACCTGATACATCTCCGGCGACCGTGCTGTTAAAAGAAAAGTTCCACCGCGCTGGATAATATCAGCAACCGAGCCCAGCTCGAAACTAATAACCGGGTTACCATTGAGCAACCCGGAAAAACCGCGTTGAATGCCACATACCTGGTAGCCGTGATAAATTCCAGTCCGCACGACCGCCCGCACTGCCGCGTTCATGCCCGGAGCATCTCCGCCACTGGTGATAATTGCTATTTTTTTCATACTTTTTTCTCCTTCAGGAACAAAATGCTAAGAATTTGCTTCACCATTGGATCATTTAAATTACCATTCATTCTATGCCAAGGACTGGAACCATGCAAGATTACCGATAGTTCAACCTTGCATTTTCAGGGGTCACCACTTTCAATAGAATATTTAAAAAGCTGGGCTAAATCTAAGTTAATAGAAGAGAGACATGACCAACACCAAATTGGATTGTCTTTAATCATACCACCAAACAGTAAGCCTTGGGGGAATAAATTAGATGGCCTAAAGCTATCTTATTCAGATTGGTGAAGGAGCATTAATCCTTCTTGATTAAAAAAAGAATTACATGATATTATTGGGGTAAGTGTATGAAAATTGATGAAAAATGTGTTGATTACGAAGATTATTTCCTGCGATTTTTCGCTACTGATACGAGCCACTGACTAATAACTTATAAAAATGGTGGATCTAAAATGGATCAGGCTGTTATTACAGTATTAATTATTCTCAGCGCTACAGTAGTATTACTACTTTTTGAAATCGTCCGCCTTGATATTGTTGCGCTTTTATGTCTAATCGCCCTCGGATGGAGCGGGATTCTTACCCCCCAGGAAGCTTTCTCAGGATTTTCAAGCAGTGCAGTGATTGCCATCGCCGCCGTGATGATCTTGGGCCAGGGCATCGCCAAGACCGGCTTAATGGATTATTACTCCAAGATTATTCTTAATCGGGTCGGCCCAAACAGATCCAGGTTAATCGTTATCCTTTCGCTCATATCAGGATTAATTTCAGCATTCATTCAGAATATCGGCGCAGCCGCGCTGTTCCTGCCCGGCATCAAAAATATCTCGCGGCAGGGAAAAATTCCCGCGGGATCACTGGTAATGCCGATCGGGTTTGCTACTATTCTGGGTGGAGCAATCAGCATGGTCGGCTCCGGATCGCTGATCGTGGTCAATGACCTGCTGCGTAATGCCGGCATGGAACCTTTCCGGCTGTTCAGCGTTGCACCTGTCGGCTTGGCGCTTTTATTTTCATGCATTGCTTATTTCTATTTCTTCGGCGCTGGAGTATTACCCAGCCGAAATGATCAGGTTCAGTTTGATTCCGACCAGGAAAAACTGATCCAGACTCTTAATCTGCCTAACCAGATCTGGTTATATAAAATACCTGCCAACAGTTCATTAATCGGGCTTACCACTGAACAGTCAGGCGTTTGGGATCAACATAACCTGCATATTTTAGGACTAACCCATGGGCAGGATTTGGAATACGCTCCCTGGCGTGAAAGCAGCTTTCAGGCCGGCCAGGAAATGGCTATTCTGGGTGATGAAGAAGAAGCCCACAAGTTTGCCGCCAAATATGAGCTAATCCGTAAAGATCATGATCATCTTTTTACAGCTTTAAACGATCCCGGGCAAGCCGGGTTTGCCGAGGTGGTAATTCCACCCCGCTCGGAGCTGGTAGGCCAGACTATCCGTCAGTATGCGCTGCGCAAACGTTATGCGGTTGAACCGGTAATTTTGTATAGCAAGGGAGAGCAGATCAGGGGCGATTTTTCAGACTACCGCATTCTGCCCGGCGATACCCTGATCATCCATGGCCTGTGGGAGCATATCAGCAATCTAAAAATTGGCTCCAACTTCGTGGTGACCACTACTTTCAATGCTGAACCGAAAGACCGCTCAAAAACCTGGGCTGCCGTTTTATGTTTTCTCGGAGCAATAATTCTGGCTATAACCGGCGCATCGATTGCCCTCTCCTTTTTAACCGGTGCTTTAGCCCTGGTTCTGTTCAGGGTCCTTACCATCCAGGAAGTCTACCGGGCTATTGAATGGAAAGTGGTGTTTCTACTTGCCGGCCTGATCCCGCTTGGCCTGGCCATGCAGAAAACAGGCGCCGCCGCTTACCTGGCAGAACTATTTATGCAACACTTTCAAGGCAGTCATCCGCTTCTAATCCTTTTTGCCGTGGCTCTTTCAGCCACCCTGCTTTCCCTTTTTATCTCCAATGTGGGAGCGGTGGTCGTGCTGACTCCCCTGGTGATCAATATTGCGATCATCGGCAACCTTGATCCGCGTCCGTTGGTTCTGCTGGCTGCCGTAGCAGCGCTTAATTCCTTTATTTTGCCCACGCACCAGGTCAATGCCCTTTTAATGACTTCGGGAGGATATCGCAACAGTGATTATTTGAAAGCAGGCAGCGGGATGACCCTGCTTTTTATTGCTGTGGTTATAGTAATCTTTTATTTTTTATATATTTGAAAATCGACTAGACTCAAAGGAGGTAACAAAATGTTATTGAAACACTTTTTTCTGGGGAAAATTGCGCACAGCTCCTATATTCTTGCCGGGAAAAATACTTGTGCCGTAATTGATCCCCAGCGTGACGTGGACTTTTATATCAATGAAGCCCGCGCCCTGGGCGTGGATATCACCCACATCATGCAAACTCACCTTCATGCCGATTTTGTCTCGGGGCATATGGACCTGGCCAAAAAGACCGGGGCTAAAATTTACGTAGCCAAATCCGCCGGCTGCACCTTCGATCATGTTGCCCTGGTTGAAGGTGACACTGTTGAGCTGGAGGACATGGTGCTGGAGGTTCTTGAAACACCTGGCCATACCCCGAAACAGTTAAGTTATGTTGTTATCGATCAGTCACGTTCGCCAAGTCCCGTCGGGGTTTTCGTCGGTGATACCATTTTTGTCGGCGATGTAGGCCGTCCAGATCTATTTCCCGATCTGGCTCAGGAGCTTGCTGACAAGCTTTACCACAGCCTGCATGACAAGCTGTTGAAATTACCCGATTACGTTGAAGTTTACCCGGCTCACGGCGCCGGCTCGCTCTGCGGACGGGCTATGGGAGCCAAGTGGCGGAGTACTATCGGTTACGAAAGAAAGTTTAATAACTCCCTGCTGATAAAGGATAAAGCAGCCTTTATTAAATCTCTGACCGAAGATATGCCCCCTGCCCCGGATCACTTCAGCCGCTGCAGTGATATTAACCGTAAAGGCCCGGCGCGGGTTGCCGAACTGCCTGCATTGGAAGAATACAGTCCGGCTGCCTTCAGAAATAAGATGGAAGATGATCGCTATATCGTTCTTGATGCCCGCAGTTACCATGCTTTTGCCAGTCAGCACCTGGCCGGTTCCTGGCACCTGGACTTAAACGGAAACTTTCCAACATTTACAGGTTGGGTAATCCCGACCGGTAAAGATATTTTGCTGGTCGCCGACGACTATAAAAAAGCGCTTGAAGCCAATTTATGGGCCCGCCGCGTGGGCATGGATAAAATTACCGGTTACTTAGATGGCGGTATGGTCGCTTGGGCGGCAGAAGGTTTGCCTACCACCCACATCGGACTTATCTCTGCCGGGGAACTGCATTCTATGCTACAGGAAGACAAAAATTTTGTCCTGTTGGATGTGCGCGCTCCACTGGAATTTAGTGAAAGCCACATTGACGGGGCTGTTAACATTCCGGTTGCCGATCTGCGCAGCCGGCATACTGAGCTTGATCCCGCCCAAAGAACTGTGCTGCTCTGCAGTTCAGGCAATCGCTCAAGTCTTGGAGCCAGTATTCTTAAGCAAAAGGGTTTCGAAGATGTGATAAACGTGGCCGGTGGAATGACCGGTTACAGCGCTGCCGGTTACGCCCGCGAATGCTATGCCTGCCTGAACCCTCACGGGTCAAGGTTCTTTAGTAATTTCAGTGAAGTTGAAAAGCATTTTATAAAATCTTAAACGATTGGGGTAAAAATTATGGATATTTTCACGGCAGTCCGTTGGTCACCCTACGCAGTCGGGATTGCGATCGGAATCTTAAGCTGGTTAACTTTTCTTGTTTCCCAAAAACCGCTGGCCTGCTCAACTACGTTTGCCAAAACCAGCGGAATAATCGAAATAGTTTTTTTAGGCGAGAAAGCTAAAGAGAAACCTTATTACAAAGAAATTAAACTCGATATTGACTGGCAGTTTATGCTGGT
>CAYTER010000032.1:6712-12178 GCA_964436815.1 uncultured Syntrophomonadaceae bacterium | reverse complement strand
TTTTCTTTTTTATTGGTGGAATTATCACCGCTCAGATCATTTTTTAAAAGTGATCATCCGCTGCGCCATGGAGGGAGTGTTCTCAACTGAACAGAGAGAAACAAAATACAAATAAGAATACCCAGTTGATCTGGGGGTTGGTCTTTGGCGTTATCTTCGGGTTTCTGCTCCAAAAAGGAGGAGTCACCAAGTACGATGTTATTGTCGGGCAACTGCTGCTAACCGACCACACAGTTTTGATTGTGATGCTTTCAGCCGTCCTGACCGGGATGATCGGCCTGCACATCTTTAAAATATTCGGCCTCGTTAAACTAACTCCTAAATCAGGTTCTATCGGCAAAAATATTATCGGCGGCCTGATCTTCGGAACAGGGTTTGCCCTATTGGGTTACTGTCCGGGAACGATAGCAGGCGCAATCGGCAACGGCTACCTCGATGCCTTAGTTGGCGGCCTGATCGGAATTATCTTTGGCGCCGGCCTTTTTGCCGCCCTTTTCCCCCGCCTGAAAGAGGGCATTCTTAAACTGGGTGATTTCGGTGACCTTACCCTTCCCCGCCTGTTTAAAGTAAATGACTGGGTGATCGTTATCCCTGTCGCCGTAATTATCTTGCTACTGCTCCTCTTATTAAGGGGATAAAATAATTCAGCAATTTTTTAAGAAGGAGAACTATTAATGAAAAAAGTTCTAATCATGGGCGTCGGCGCCCAGGGCAGCACCATCGCGAAAAGACTTGAAGAAGAGCCTGCCGTATCCGAAATCAGATGTGCCGACTATGATCAAAAAGCAGCGGCCGAAATAGCCGGTCAACTGAAAAAAGCAAAGAATTATACCGTAGATGCCCGAAAAGTTGAAGAAATCACAAAGGCAGCCTCCGGTGCAGACTTGATCGTCAACGGACTGGCGCCGGATTTTAATATGAATGTGATGGACGCTGCCCTTGAAGCCGGCTGTCATTACCAGGATATGGCCTCCGGTCCGGTCAGTGATATTGGCTTTGTCGAAGCGGTAGAACGCTGTTTGAACCGCAACCGGGAGTTTGAAGCAAAAGGTTTAACGGCTTTGATCAACACCGGTTCCGCACCGGGGGTAGCCAATATCCTGGCCCGGGACGCTGTAGAACTGCTTGACAGCTGTGACGAGATCGAAATTCTGGTTTACGACGGGGTTTGGTCAAAACAATTCATTCCCTTTTGGTGGTCGCCAAAAACCGCATTCGGCGATATGGCAGCAGAGCCGATCCGCTTTGAAAACGGCAAATTCCGGCGGACCAAACCTTTCGATAACCCCTCTATGGAAGAATTCAAGGGCTTGGGTCTGCGGCGTATGGTCGATCATGAACACGAAGAACCGGTTACCATGGGTCTGCTGGCCGACAAGGTTTTCAAAGGAGTTAAAAATGTAAACTTCCGCTACGGCGGTCCGGCCCTTGAACTGGCCGAGAATCTCTACCGGATGGGTCTGCTCTCCGAAGAGAAGATTACGGTTAAAGGTGTGGAGATCGTACCGATGGATGTGATTTCCGAGCTTACTCCGCCTGCCCCTAAATATCCGGACGAAATCCGCCAGGTGCTTGATGGAGGCATGATCCTGGAAGAAGCGGCTTTTGTGGTCAGGGTTAAGGGGCATAAAGATGGTAAATCTGTGGGGATTGAAAGTTATGTTAATGCTCCTGGTTTAACTGAATCTTTCAGACTGGCTCAAATGTCACACGAATCATATTATACGGGTCAGTCGGCTTCACTTTTTACCAAAATGCTGGTGAATGATGTCGTAACCCGCGCCGGAGTCTTCCCCCCGGAGCTTCTCGAAGAAAAAGAACGGAACTACTTTTTAAGCGAGGCGGAAAAGTTGAAAATAACTGTTGATCGGACTATTACTACTCGCCTGTATTAACTGTTCCAGCCAAAAATTTAAGCAGTAGCTCGTTAAATTCAAACGGAGATGTTTCCATCGGACAATGTCCCTGGCCGGGAATGATGACAAGTTCAGCATTGTTGATCAGACTATCCAGTTTATAACCTTCGGCCAGGGGCACCCAGGCATCTTCTTCGCCCCAGATCAGCAGTACCGGCGAGGGCAGGCTTTCAAGATCATTAAGCAGGTTCTTTTCACGGACTTTTAACATTTCTACCAGGTAGGCATCAGTATCTTTTATCAGCAGCGGGCGGTAATAGCCTTCAAATTCATCTTTTGAAGGTATTCTGCCATAAGCAGAAGCAAGCGCCCGCTCCACGTTTTCTTCATTTAAAAAAACACGCGTTGCCAGATGCCGTATCGTCCGGCCGAGCGGCGGATAGTGAAAAACCCAGCTTAACCGTCCCCGATCAGCCGCCGGGATCGCTCCAGCCACCAGGATTATACTTTGCACCTGATCCGGATTCTGCAGGGCCATGGCTGTCACAACACCGCCACCCATTGAATGCCCTGCCAAATGCCAGTTGGAAACTGGATCAAGTGACTCCAAAAGACTCCAGATCAGATCAGCTCTTTCAGTTGCTGACGGTTTAAAACTTAAGTTTCGCTCACTTAAGCCAGAACCGGGTAGATCGATTGCAATAACCCGGTAACCTCCTGCCGCCAGTGCGGGGGCTGTATAGCGCCATGAAAAAGTTGAACCGGAAAAACCGTGGACTAATAAAACATTGCCTTCCACCGGGGTTTCTCCGCCCCAGATGCGGTAATGCAGCTGAAGACCATTAACCATTTTAAAATTACTGTTGTCAAAAGCCGGTTCATAAGGTTCTCCGGGAAGCGGTCTTAATGGAAGAAGATAAGGCAAGAGGCTGATGATCATCACTAAGAGTAAAACCATCAAGCCTATTTTTTTAGTTAACCTCAAGCAATGAAATTTTCGTTTTTCTAAATCTCTAATCGGCACTCACCTCAAAAATGATCACTGATTAAAATCATGATAGCACAACCAATGCAGGATTAAACGAGATAATCAAGAAATAATAAACAATCAAAAAGGACCGGAGGTAGAGAGTATGCCGGCAGTTACGATCAGCCCTGACATCTATTGGATTGGTGTAAACGACCATACCACCGATTTGTTTGAAGGCCTCTGGCCGATTACCCGGGAAGGGGTATCCTATAACTCCTACCTGGTTAAAGGCGACAAGAACGCAGTAATTGACCTGGCTAAATCAACCAAGGTTGATGAGTTCGTCGATCGGATCGGTGAGGTCATTCCGGTTTCGTCGATCGACTATATAATCCTCAATCACATGGAGCCCGATCACACCGGCTTACTGCAAGTGATCAGAGATTTAGCTCCGCAGGCTGAAATTCTCTGTTCAGCCAAGGCGGTACCGATGGTTAAGAACTTCTTCGATATCAGCGAGCGGGTCAGGGTGGTAAATGATGGTGAAGAACTTGACCTGGGGGGTAAAGTGCTTAAGTTTTTCATGACTCCTTTTATCCACTGGCCGGAAACGATGATGACCTATGAGGTTAACGCACAAATTCTTTTTGCCTGCGACGCCTTTGGCAGTTACGGTGCCCTGCGGGGCGGTATATTTGACGACCAGTGCTCTGACTGCGATTTTTATGAAAAAGAAGCCCTGCGTTACTATGCCAATATTGTTGCCTCCTTCAGCACTCATGTTTTAAGAGCCGTTGACAAGCTTAAAGAAGTTAAAGTTTCAGTAATCGCTCCTTCACACGGCCTGGTCTGGCGCGGAAACCCCGGGCGCATCGTTGAACTCTACAGCAAATGGGCCGGCTATGCCGAGAGCTCCGGAGAACCGGCAGTGACGGTGCTCTACGGCAGTATGTATGGCAATACCGGGGCGATGATGGATGCAGTCCTGCAGGGACTGGCCTCTACCGGCATCGCGATCGATATCTATGACGTAGCCCGCACCCACGGCAGCTATATTCTGCCTTCTCTGTGGTCAAAGCAGGGCGTGCTGCTTGGCGCGCCAACCTATGAAAGCCGTCTTTTCCCCCCGGCTGCCCACTTTTTAGACTTAGCAGAGCGCAAAGCAATGCGCAGGAAAAAACTGGCCTACTTCGGCAGTTACGGCTGGTCGGGCGGGGCACGGCGTGAACTGGATCAGCGGTTGGAAGGCTTAAAATGGGAGATGACCGCTTTCTTCGATTTCGCCGGCGGACCAACCTTGGAAGACTATAAAGCGGGAGAAGCTTTCGGTAAAAAATTCGGCGAAACCATCCTGCAGGGCAACTAATCTAAGCTCTGCCTAATTTATACATTTTTTTCTGATCAACCAGTTTTCCGTGGCTGATGACCTGCACGGGTGCTTCATGATAGCGGAAAGCTTCAAGGGTATTCGGCACATCAAGAACAACCAGATGAGCCGGATTGCCCACCGCCAGTTTGAAATCTTTTATACCAATGCACTCGGCTGCCCTGGTGGTAATCATATCGTAGAGGATCTCCATCTCCGGGCGGGTTGTCATCCAGAGCAGATGCGAGGCCAGAAAAGCAACTTCCAGCATGTTATTACGGCCGTAAGCATAGTAAGCATCGGAAATATCATCCTGACCGAGACAGACCAGGTTGCCTTCTTCCAGCAGTTCATGAACCCTGGCATGCAGCGGACCGGTTTGCGGATCGCTGACTACCCCCATCCGGGCTTTTTTAAGCAGGGCCGATAGTTTCTGGAAATACGGTTTGGGGTAAAGAGCCATAGCCCGGGCATGGTGCGCCAGGGAACGTCCAAAACGCTTACGCTTGATCGTCTCCACCGCCATCAACTCGATCGACCTGAGTCCCGGATCGCCGGCATCGTCAACCAGCATTGATACATCGGCATCAAATTCTTCAGCTATATCAAAGATTACTTTAACATGTTCGGCAATGTCAGCGTCGGTGTATTCAATCCAGGGGATACCGCCAGCCACATCTGCGCCCAGTTTCATTGCTTCACGGACCAGATCGGCGGCACCGGGTTCACGGACCACGCCATCCTGGGCAAAAGCAACTACCTGGATATCGACAATGCCCTTAAACTCTTCGCGGGCTTTGATCAGGGCTTTAACCCCTTCAAGTTTGGCCTTGCTGTCAACATCAGCCAGGGCGCGGATATGAGTATTACCGTAGTAAGCTGCCAGGGCAACGGCCTTCCTGACATTCTCGATGATCCATTTTTCGTCATACTGCTCCTTAACTTTCATCGCCAGTTCGATACCGGTCATCGCCTTGCCCATTGCTGAACCCTGGTATGATTTCATCGCTTCGTCGTCCATCATCATCAGGGTGTAAACTTTACAGAGATGTAGATGGGTGTTGACATACGACTCAGTGACCAGGTTGCCACCGGCGTCTATTAATGTTGCCGCCTCACCGTCAATTTTTTGATCCAGGGCAGCAATTTTACCATCGAGTATACCGATGTCATATTTCTGATCGGGTTTACCACGCAACTTTGCATTTTTGATCAATAAATCATACTTTTGTTGCATAATTGTTCTCTCCTTAAAATTAATCAATTCAGGGTAA
>CAYTER010000032.1:0-6612 GCA_964436815.1 uncultured Syntrophomonadaceae bacterium | reverse complement strand
CACGGCCGGGGAACGGTAATCTATCCCAGCGGCGGCATCTATAAAGGTGAAATCAAAGATGGCAAACGGCACGGCTACGGTAACTATAGCAGGCCTGATGGTAAAACAGCGAACGGCCTTTGGGAACAGGGCAAATTTGTAATGTCGCTGGAGGAACTGCAGCGTGGCGAGCTGAAAGCAAGGCAGGCCAAGCAAAAAGATGTGATCAACATTGAATCGTTACACTTTGTCTATAAAAGCGGCAAGGGTATTTTTAATCTTAATTTCAGTGTCGGAATGGGTGAGGTATTTGGATTTCTCGGCCCTAACGGCGCGGGCAAAACCACTACAATTCGCAATCTGCTGGGCTTTACCAGGCCAAGAGAAGGAAACTGCACGATAAACGATCTGGACTGCTGGCATAATGCCGCACAAATTCAACGTGAGCTGGGCTATCTACCGGGTGAAATATCTTTTTTTGATGAGATGACCGGTACGCAATTCCTGAACCTGATCGCTTCCATGAGAGGAGACGGGGAGAAAAAACGCCGCCAGATGCTGCTGGATCTTTTCGAGCTTGATCCGTCCGGCAGAATTCGCCGGATGTCCAAGGGTATGAAACAAAAGCTGGGCATCATTGCCGCATTCATGCATGATCCTGACGTTTACATCCTCGATGAACCGACCAGCGGACTCGACCCGCTGATGCAAAACGTCTTTGTGGAGCTGGTTTTAGAAGAAAAAGAACGGGGCAAAACCTTCCTGATGTCTTCACACAACTTTGAAGAAATTTACCGAACCTGTGATCGGGCGGGGATAATCCGCGAAGGCAGATTGGCAGCAGTGGAAGATGTTCACTCCCTTAAATCCTCGCAACGGAAAACTTACCTGGTTACTGTTGGCTCTCCGGAAGATCTAATATACCTGCGCAGCGCCGGACTGGAGCTGGGCAAAATCAGCAAGAATACCGTTGAAGTAATAGTTTCGGGAAATTACGGTCAGTTTACCGAAGCCCTGGCTAAATGCAAGGTACTCGGTCTTGACGTGGTGACTCAGAGCCTGGAAGAACTTTTCCTGAAATATTACGGACAGGAGGCGCTGTCGCGATGAGTTTTTCACTTTTTAAAGCCGCGGCTAAATCAAACTGGAGTCTTTTCGTGATTTTCCTGGCCGTTCTCTTGCTATACATGGTCATGATCCTGTGGATGTATGATCCGGAAAGCATTGAAGCAATGAATCAGTATGTGCAGGCCCTGCCGCAGGGCATGATGGAGGCTTTCGGCTACGATGCCCTGGCGACCGATCTGATCTCCTTCATCGCTATTTATTTCTACGGTTTCCTAATAACCATGTTTCCCCTGATTTATTGCATCATTTTGGCCAATCGCCTGGTAGCGGTCCTGGTAGATCGCGGTTCAATGGCCTACCTGTTGGCCACGCCAAATACCAGGGTAAAGGTTGTAACAACCCAGGGTATTTACCTGGCATCAAGCGTCACCCTGCTGCTGGCGATCAATGCTGCAGTCGGCATCGGGTTAAGCGAAGCCAAGTTTCCGGGTGAAATGGATATCCCTGTCTTTATCCAGCTGAACATCGTAACGATCCTGCTGACCCTGGCGATCAGCTCAATCTGTTTTTTCTTCTCCTGCATCGTCAATGAGTCAAAATATTCCCTGGCCTTCGGGGGCGGAATCCCAATCCTTTTCTTCATCATCAACATGTTAAAAAATATCGGCGGCAGCAGTGAATGGCTTAAGTACTTAACTCTCTATGCCCTCTTTGATGCCCCAGCCATCATTGCCGGGGAGCCGGACATTGTCCTGATCATAAGTACATTTGCCGCTATCACCATTATTCTCTATAGCCTCGGGATTATTATCTTCAGCCGGCGTAATTTATACCTGTAAGAGGCCACCGTTTGACCGTTTTGGTTACTGTTTCTGAAATTCTGCCATTATCCTGGTGATATGGGCACTGTCACGGGGGCGATACGTCACTGAGTTGATAAAATGCTCCTTCGGCGGCACCCCTGCCGCACCCTGACCAAGGGCGGTGCCGATCAGTTCAAATCCCTGCATGACTCCCAATTCGTAGTGTGGCTGGATACCCCAGATCGGCCTGTTTTTAAGTTTATAAGCCAGGTGCCTGCTGTCCGGCCCAGCCAACAGGGTATCCGTATCGTCATCCGGCAGATAGGCGACTTCGTCAAAATGAAAGAAAAACCCGCTAATCTGCTCTCCCTTAACTCCCAGTAGCAGGTCATCCTTGAGCAGCGAAAAATCAAGCCAGCCAATTTGAGGCTTCTCCCTTTTTCGTACCGCTTCCGGTCCGAAAAGAGAGCGGGCAATTAACTGGTGGCCAAAACAGCTGCCCAGGATGACAATACCCCTGTCAGCAGCAGTACGGATCAGCTCTGTTTCTGAGACAATCCATTCATGATCGTCAAGCGTTGAAGCGAAAGATCCGGATAGCAGGACGTGGGTATAACGTTCGATGTCCGGCAGTTCTGCCGCAGTAGGGGCATGATAAACATCATAGGGAAGAGTTATCAGCGGTTTAAAATGATCCAGCGGTCTGTAAAGATTGTGATCGATTGTATTGTCGACAAACAGAACCCTCTTCATTGAACTAACCCCTTTTCAACCTTAGATCTTTAAAGCTCCTTATGGATAATCTCCCACTGCCATGCACCCGGTTCCTGATTGGCAAGGTGAACAAAATTAGAGGCAATAAGATCCGGATCGTAAGTTGTACCGGCCTGGATCGGCCGGGTAATAGTGACAGTTGCTACATGAATCCCCTCGGGCGCAAGCTCTTTATGCAGCGAATAAACCCAGTTGCGCAGGGCTGCTTTACCCACCGAGTGGGTTGTCCTCTCAACCGAAGGCTCGATGGCAAAACCGCCCCCGGTGTAGAGCAAAACTCCCGAGCCGCGCTTGCGCATCTGCGGTAAAATAGCTGCTGTTGTATGAAGAGCGCCAAAGAAGTTTAGCGGCAGGGTATCAATGATGGCCCGGGCTGTCAGTTCGCTCGGTTTCTCCATGGTCATTGTGGCTATATTATATATAGCTACATCCGGTATCCCGGCCTGGGAAGCAATCTGCTCAAATACAGCCTTCATTGATTCAGGCACCGTTACATCTGCCTGATGCAGCGTAGCTCTGCGTCCTGCCTCCTCGACCTGTTTTTTATAAGGCTCCATGTTGGAAGGATTCCGCGATATCAGGGCCAGGTTATATCCGGCACGGGCAAAAGTGCGGGCCAGCGCCTGTCCCATACCGCTGCCTACTCCGGCAATGGCACATAACTTTTCAGTCATTCATACTCGCCTCCGTTCAGCTTTTTCTAAGTTTATCATGTTTACAAAAACCGGCCAACTGCAACAGGGCATTTGACGGCTGGGAAGCGATAACCTATAATTTATATAGATTTTATAGTTTATTTTAAAGAAGGTGTATATTAATGATGAAGAGATCTATAAGAAAGGTCGTAAGCGGTGAGCAAAAAACAGACGGCGCCGGTGTTGAGCTGATCAGGGTAATTGGCAAGCCCGATGTTTATGATTTCGACCCTTTTCTGATGCTTGACGCTTTCGACCACGATGATCCGCAGAAATATATCGAGGGTTTTCCCTGGCACCCGCACCGCGGGATCGAAACTGTTACCTACCTGCTTGAGGGTGAAATAGATCATGGCGACAGTCTCGGTAATTCAGGAAAAATCTTTGATGGCGACTGCCAGTGGATGACAGCCGGCAGCGGCATTATTCACCAGGAAATGCCGCAACCGCAGCCCAGGATGCTTGGAGTACAACTCTGGGTGAACCTGCCGGCAGATAATAAAATGATCCAGCCCAAGTACAGGGATTTTACAGCAGCCGATATCCCGGTTATTGAATCAGGCTCAAGCCGGGTGCACCTGATTGCCGGTGATTTTCAGGGTAAAAGCGGCCCGATGGAAGAGATTACAGTTAAACCGACTTTCATGGATGTGGCCGTGCAACCTAAAGCCCTCTTCACCTTCAATTCTCCACCGGACTACACCCTTTTCATCTATATCTTAAGAGGCGCAGCTTTACTTGGCGATGAATTTGACAGGATCATTAGCGAGAAAAAAGCGGTACTCTTCAGCCGGGGGGAGGAGCTGCAGCTCAGGGCTGCAGAAGAAGGGGTAAGATTTCTGCTGTTTTCAGGCAAACCGCTGCAGGAACCGATCGCCTGGGGCGGCCCGATTGTGATGAACACCCGTGACGAATTACAAAAGGCCTTTAAGGAAATCGAAGCTGGCACTTTCATCAAGGAGCACAGCAGCGATGGCAGTATCCGCGGCAGCAGGGTCAACCAGAATTTCTACCGTTAAAACTGAATTCACCATACCGGGCACAAAATATAAAAGAGCTGCCACTATAAGGTGGTAGCTCTTCTGCTAATGGTGACCCCTAGGGGATTCGAACCCCTGCTGCCAGCTTGAAAGGCTGGTGTCCTAACCGATTAGACGAAGGGGCCATGAAGATGGTGGGCCCACTAGGACTCGAACCTAGGACCAACCGGTTATGAGCCGGTAGCTCTACCAGCTGAGCTATGGGCCCGTATCGTCTGTCACAGCCATAAAAACCTTGATGCTTCTGAAGCTATATGAGTTTAACACACCCGCTTAAGCGTTGTCAAGATTTTGGAAAGGGGTTAAAATAAAAAGCGGGTTCTTAAGAAACAGGAGGCAAATTAATGCATAAGATCGTTTCAGAATTTGACATTAAGCTTAATGCTACTGATGTTTTAAAAGGACAGGGTATCGATCCGGAACGTGCGTCCAAAAGACTGTTTGAGACAGCCGAAGCTGTTATTGATGAAGCCGAAGCTCTTCTAAAACCGGCTTCCATTTATACCGTAACCGATGTAATTGAGTTGGAACACCAGACTGTCCGTTTTACGGGCGGTGAGTTTCAAGGCTCCCTCGTTCAGAAGTCGATGGCCGGAGCCGAACAGTTGTACGTAGCAGTTTGCACGATTGGCGATGCCCTCGAAAACAGGGTTGATCAGCTGATGAGCGAAGATCCTGTTAAAGCTATCGCCCTGGACGGCGCCGGAATTACAGCTTTGCGTAAAGTATCGTTAACCGTGGAAGATTTGATCAGCAAGGAAACCTGTGCTCTTAATTTATCCCAGGGAATGCGGGCACAGCCCGGCCAGGAAGGCTGGCCAATTGAACAGCAACGGGAAGTATTTAAAATACTGCCCTGTGATCAGATCGGAGTGCGCCTGACTGAAAGCTGCCTGATGCTGCCACGTAAATCGGTATCCTTTGTAACCCCCAGGGGTAAAAATTTATCAGACGCAAAAGCGCCCTGCGATTTCTGTTCGAAGCGCGGTCGTTGCGAATGGCGAAAAGAAAAACAGATTGTCTAATTAAATCTGAAATGAGTTGATCAGGTGGGGAGAAAAAAGCGAGCGCGTAAACCGGCAAAAAAGAAGAAAAACCAGTCCCTGTTGCGCTCTGTTATCCTGCTGATTTTCTGTTCCGCATTGCTCTACGGCGCCTGGTTTTTCTTCCTGGATAGAGGCACTGTGGAAGACGAGCCGCTTGCCGGAGAAGAGCTGCCTGAACCGGAAGAAGATCTTCCGGAAATAGAGGCAGAAACCGAAGAACCGGAAGTAACAGCAGAAGAACCAGAACCGGAATCCGTACCCGGGGTAAACCCCGGAGCAGGTGAAGCAATATTAGCGGTTATCGCCGACGGCGATTACCTGCTGGCCCTGATCACCAAGGAAACAACTCTAAAAAGCAGCTATGCTCCGTCTGACCTGGAACGGATTCCCGAATATATGTACCCGGCCCGCGAACTCTTGCTGCGTGCAGAAGCGCTTAAAAACCTGGAAGACCTCTGGCAGGCTGCTTATGAAGACGGGATAACCCTGACCATCATTTCTGCCTATCGCAGCTACTCATACCAGCAAACCCTGTTCCAAAATTATGCCGCCAGCTACGGTGAGCAAGCGGCCAACCGCTTCAGCGCCCGTGCCGGTCAATCTGAGCATCAGCTGGGAACAACAGTTGATTTTGGCGGAACTAATGTTGACCTGAAAGCAGCATTTGCGGATACCGATCAAGGCCGGTGGCTGGCCGAAAACGCTCATAAGTACGGCTTTGCCATGAGCTATCCCGAAGGCCGGGAAGCGGTTACCGGTTACATTTTCGAGCCCTGGCATTACCGCTATATCGGGCTGGAAGCAGCTGCTGAATGGTTCACTTCAGGGTTAAGTTTAAAGGAGTTTTTACAGTTGAAGCCACAGGATTTTGAATAATAAATAGCATGAAGTTAGAATCTAATGCGCCACAGGAGGGAAATAGTATGACAGAACCTGCTTTCAGTTATCCAAAAGCAAACGTTGGCAAGCGTATCCTTGCTTACCTGGTTGATGCCATGATTGTCACTGTGCCGGTCGGCATCCTGATCCCGATCAGTATTGTACCATTCTTCAGTTACGTCCGCTACGAAGGGTTCGAAGGCCCGGTTAATACTGCCCCCAATATTGCGCTGATCGTGTTAATGGTTATGGCCCTGGTTCTTAGTTTCGGCTGGGCTCTTTTTTACGGATTGCTGCGCGATGGTTTTGGCGCCGGTCAGAGTTGGGG
>CAYTER010000031.1:0-24988 GCA_964436815.1 uncultured Syntrophomonadaceae bacterium | reverse complement strand
CCATAAATCATGACCTCAAGATCAATACCCAACTCTTTTTTAACTTTAGACTGAAGCTGCTTGACAACTATATGTCCATCTCTTGGTGCGAGTTTAAGCCGCTCACCGGCTGACATATTGCTGCCCAGTAAGCCCCATTCGGAACGAACTTCACCTTCGTTACAAATTTGATCCAGGGTAATGCAATTGTCAAACCACGCGGTAAGATAATTTAAAGTTTTTTCGCGCTTGTGAATATCAGCCACAATAATACCCGCCGGGCTGTATTCAATAACATCCAGCGGATTGTTGGAGAGAATAATTACGGGAGAAGCCCCTTCCGAAGCGATGACTTCCCGGTAAAGATTGATATAATCAACCCCGGTGAGGGGATGTTTAAAACTTTGGCCCTGAATATCTTCTTCCGTAATCAGGTTCTTGCCGAGGTTTGCAGCAAAAGTGGGCGATATTACTTCATTGCCTACTTCGTCGGTGGGAAACGAAAGCTGAACGATGACTTCGCCCTTTGGCACCGCCCGGGCGATTCCTTTCATAATCATTGAAAACCGGTTACGGCTGGCAATCGGAAAAACCACTGCGAGCTTGCTATCATCAGCCAAATGTAATTTTTCCCTTATTTCCAGGGCAATATGATCCAGCGTGATGTAATTGTTCTGAGCCCGGGCTACAACCGATTCGGTTACACAGACAACATCTCCCTTTGCCAGCAATCCATCTTTACTGCACTGCTCGAGCGACTCAAATACTTTTTCAACAATATCCATTCCGGGCAGGATGACTCCCATTTTTAAACCATAAGCCATCGGTCCAATATAATCAGGCATTCTAATCAACTGCGCTACCTCCTTCGTTATTACAGCTCAACAAGATCTCCTCCAGCTGAAGCAGGGCTTTTTGATAATCTTCCCAGGTATTGATATTAAAAAACGATTTTTGGCCTGGATCAAACCTGCCTATTTCCGCCTCGGAAATGTAACAGACATTTATCCTGGAGTAGAAATCAATAATTTTATAGTTGCCGAGTTTAATCTGCTTTTCTATAATTTCAATACAATTTTTGCTGTAAAAAGCATAGAGCGGTTGATAATAGCTGTCGACTCGCGGAACAACAGCATCATAGTGGTTTGCATAGGTTTCCATATAACCGATTAGTTCGAGATTAAGAAAAGGCATATCGCAGGCCACCACGAACTGGTAGGGCAGGGTTGACAAACTTAAACCGGCGTGAATGCCGCGAAGCGGACTTTTAACCCGATCGGTCAGTAAATCATCTGTAAACCGCACCGGCAATCCCTCATACTGATCCGGCCGATCAGTGACCAGTGTTATTGAGCTAAAATAACAGCTTAAAATATTTACCATCCGGGAAATCAGGGTTTGACCGCAGAAATCCAGGAGTGCCTTCGGTTGACCAAGCCTTTTACTGTCCCCTCCGGCCAACAGGATTGCACCTTTCTTATTCTCTAATTTTTTTTCGTTAAATTTCAAAGCAATTCTCCTAATTGTTCCTTCATTCGGCCAACATTCGCAACCGCTTCCTCTCGCTGATTAAAACCATGATAATCCCGATTTCATAGAGCAGTAACAGCGGCAGGGCCATCGCCACCTGGGAAATGATATCAGGCGGTGTAATAATAGCCGACAAAACCAGCATTACCAGCAGCGCTATTTTTCGGTTCCTTTTTAAAAAGTCGGAAGTCAGCAGGCCCAGTTTGCCCAGCGCCCAGGTCATAAGCGGCAGCTGAAAAACGATCCCGAACCCTAAGTGAAAAGATAATATAAAAGACAGATACTCGCTAATCGTAAACCGTGGTTCCAGTTGCGTGGAAGCAAACTGGAGGAAAAAATTTAAGGCCAGTGGAAATACAATGTAATAGGCGAAAATTACACCACTGCCAAAAAGAATAATTATCCCGAATAGAACCAGTAAAAAGAAGATCTTTTCACTTCTGGTCAGACCGGGAAAGATAAAAGCCAGCGCCTCGTAGATGATCACCGGTGAAGCTAAAATTAAGCCGCTGATTAAAGCCAGCCTTAAATTAGACATAAAGGCTTCGGGAGGCGACAGAAAAATTAACTGCAGGTCTTCGAGCGGCCTGGTTAACAGTCTTCTGATAAAAGCAATATTTGAGAAAGAAATTATGGCAGCAACAAGCAAAACGCCTGCCGAAATAAACAGGCGCAGGCGCAATTCTGCAAGATGTTCAAGTACGGGCATCGTGCCGTCTTTGTTTTTAGCCACCTTTTTTGAATACCCCCCGGCATTCCAGGCGCTGCCAGCTAACCCCTCCTGTATTAACACTTATTGAGGCAAAGCAAACAGCTTTATTCTTTAGGTTCGTTTTTATTTCCTGCCGACTCATCAGAACCGGAAGAGCCTTTTAGCCCTTCTTTCAGTTCGACCACGCTCTTACCAATTGCTTTCGCCAATTCCGGAAGCTTTCTTGAACCAAAAATCAATAAGATAACCGCAAGGATGGCGATTATTTCCCATGGTCCGATTCTACCAAGCATTGATGATAGTCCTCCTCGATCGAGAATAAAAAGATATTATGTTTACTACAAGATTATTGTAACATATTGCGCTTCCAAAAATAATCCTGCCATAGCAATAATCCGGTCTCGTCAGGCTAAATATGCCAGACTTGACAGTTTAGCTTTTTTTGTCGTTGTCACTTTCATCTAAGGAAATCGAATCCTTAAGCTCACTTGTCGCTTTACGGAATTCCCTTAAGCCGTTACCAATGGAACGACCAAGTTCCGGCAGTTTCGCCGGACCGAAAACAATCAGGGCCACTGCCAGGATCAATAAAATCTCCCACAGGCCGATTTTTCCGCCAATCATTTACTCCACCCCCGGCTCAAATAAAACCACTACTAAGCTACATAATCTTTACCGCTCCTTATTATAGCTCAAAACATCCAGAAATACGATCAGCAATTTATTTCTTAACTTTTTTCTGCTGCTGTCCTTCTTTTCCGGCAAGACCAACAACCGTAAAGAGTAATGGAGCACCTAAGGTTACCCAGGCTCCGCCTAAAGCATAGCGAATGAAGCCCAGCGGTTTAACTGCTGAGGGCAGTAAACTGCCGAGTCCGAAAATTATTCCGAAAAATACCGCCAGCCCGATCAAAACTTTTAAGATCTGTTTTACCAGAGGCGCTCTTACGACAGAACAGACCTTTTCTTTCTCAATGATGTAACCAAACGATGCTCCAGCCAGAAAACCCAGGACTTTGGGGGGATCAGCGCCCGGTAGTACCGCCAGGAGTATAAGGGGAATAATCATGGATGCCGCTAAAAGCAGTGGGGTGGAAAATTGTTCCAGTAGCCCTTTTTCATAAATCAGTGAACTGACCCAGAGAAATATCAGCAAAAACGGTATCCCCAGGGCTAAACCACCCAGGATGTCACCCAGGAAATGATAACCCAGAATCAATCGTGAAAAGCCGATCATTATGATGGCGACAACAGCCCAGATCCAATATCCTTTCTTTTTCAGGTGAACAGCCAGATATGGCCATATTGTAACAGCAGTCAGGGTGTGGCCGCTCGGAAAAGCATAACTTCCCGGCGGGTGGGTAACCCCTTCAATCGGCGGGCGCTCGAGCAGGGTCAGATCCTTAACCAGGTTACTGAAAGTAGCCGAGGTCAGCAGCAGAAAAGCGCTCCAAAATCCGAGATTTTTACTGATGCACCAGATGATGATGCTGAAAAAGATCATAAAAAACTGGTCGTCGCCGAGAAAGGTAAAAACCCGGAATATTATTTCAACCGGTGTGCTCCGCCACTGCTGCAGGTAGGCGATCAACTCCACATTCCTCGTCTGTGGCCAGGCTAAAATTAAGATAATAGCTGAAACAGCGGCCACAGCCAGTAAAACTTCTACCCATAATTGCTCCTGCTTTGGATCCTCAGAAAAAAAAGGTTTTTTAAGCGCCGGAAATTCCATCATCATCCTCCTTCATAAGCGATATAATATAGATTTTGCCGGTTATCAGGGCTCATTTAAGGTCTCTTGAAGCAGGATCCTTGCATTTTCAAGCAGTGAAGAGGGCACTAATATTTTTACCTCATAAGCCAAACCACCGATTACCCGCATTGCTCCGGTGTAAGGGCTGCTGTCTTCTTTGCGAACCGGTATTCCATTTTCTGTTAGCAGCCCGGTTATGATATCGGCTTCGATATCATTTTCCGCTTCTACGAGCATAGCCCATTCTTGCTTCATAGCGGCTTTCATCTCCCGGTAGTTTCAAGATGCTACACCTATAACTATTCTTTTCTGCCCTGCAGCAATCCTTCCTCCGGGCAGATGATCGTCTAGATGATTCCACCAGACAGACAGCTCCCTTCCGGTAAAATGCTCTTCAACTACAGTTTTTTTACCTGCTGCTGCGAATTATCTTTACAAAATGAACAATAATAAGTAATATGAAGTCGAAACATAACAGTTGGTAAAATTACATAGCCAAAGACCTCTTAACTGTTTATGAAAACCAATACTGCGGAGGTGATGCCCGGAAGGGTTTTGCTGCTGTTTCAAAGGTTTCATAATACAAGGGGGTTTTGTAATTGAAAAAGGTAACTGTTTTACTGTTGGTTTTCTTCTCCGTAGCTCTCCTCTTCAGTGGCTGTGGCACTGACAGCGGAACCGACGGCACCCCGCCCGGCGAAGAAATGGTTTTAACCTTCAACGTCGGCACCGAACCGGAAACAATGGATGTCCATCTGTCAACCGGTGTGCCGGAAGCGACCATGATGCTGCAAATTTATGATGGTTTAACCAGGCTTAATGTTGACAGCGTTCCCGAGCTAGCTCTGGCCGAATCGGTTGATGTGAGCGCTGATGGCCTGGTTTACACCTTCAACCTGCGCGACGGCCTTCTTTTCTCAAATGGCGACCCGCTGACCGCTGAAGATTTTGTCTACTCCTGGAAGCGCGCGCTCGACCCTGAGCTGGCGGCAGACTACGCGTATATGCTCTATTACATCAAGGGCGCCGAAGCATACAACACCGGTGAAGGCAGCGCAGACGATGTAATGGTAGAAGCGCTTGATGATCAGACCCTGCAGGTCACCCTGGAAGCCCCGACCCCGTTTTTCATGTCGCTGGTGGCTTTCAAAACTTACTACCCGCTTCACCGGCCGACGGTCGAAGCCGATCCTGAAGGGTGGCACCTGAGCGCCGATACCATTATCGGCAACGGCCCCTTCAAAATGGTCAGCTGGGCCCAGGGACAGATGGAATTTGTCCCAAACGAAAACTACTGGGATAAAGATGCAGTGGTTCTTGACCGCCTGGTCTTTACCATGGTGGAAAACGAAAGCACCGAGCTGACCATGTTTGAGACCGGGGAAATCGATTTTACTCACAGAGTTCCAGGACAGGAAATTCCCCGCCTTGAAGCCACCGGCGAGCTGGTGATCCTGCCCTATCTCGGCACCTACTACTACATCTTTCAGACAGAGAAACCGCCTCTTGATGATATCAATGTCCGCATGGCTTTAACGCTGGCCATTGATCGCGAAGCTATTGTCGAGAATGTCACCCAGGCTGGCGAACTTCCGGCTTTCGCTTATGTTCCCCCGGGAATCCCAGAGGTTGACGGCAGCGACTTCCGGGCTAATGGCGGTGATTATTACGCCTACGATCCGGAAACAGCCCAGCAGCTGTTAGCGGAAGCCGGATATCCGGGAGGGGCAGGTTTCCCCTCGATTGAAATTCTTTACAATACTTCTGAAATGCACAAGCTGGTTGCCGAGGCAATCCAGGAGATGTGGAAACAGAATCTGGGCATCGAGAATGTGACCCTCACCAACCAGGAATGGGGCGTCTACCTGAACACCCGCGATGAGGGAGACTTTATGATTGCCCGCGCCGGCTGGATCGGCGACTATCTTGACCCGTTCACCTTCCTTGATATGTGGGTAACGGGCGGCGGGAATAATAACTCCCGTTTCAGCAACGCAGACTATGATCGGCTGATCAATGAAGTCAGGATGGGCGATGACGAGGTGCAGAGGATGGCTAAGATGCACCAGCTCGAAGATATCCTGATGGAAGCGATGCCGATCTGCCCGATTTACTACTACACCCAGCCCGTTATGGTGAAGAGCTATGTGAAAGATTATGTGAGCATCGCTGTGGGCGGTATCGACTTCAAGAGCGCCTATATCGAAGAATAGAGGTTCATACAATCAGGGTAAAAGAGGTATACCGGGGAACATGGTTTGCTCTTTGGTATACCTCTGTTTTTAACTTTGGAGGTGATATCCCTGATGCTCAGCTTTTTAGCGCGGCGTCTGTTATCAGCATTGTTTGCCATCTGGGTTGTTATTACAGTTACGTTCATCTTTATGCACACGATTCCGGGCGGACCTTTTCAGAGTGAAAAAGCAATCCCGCCGGCGATTAAGGCAAATATCGAGGCCCGCTACAAACTCGATCAACCGCTCCACCTCCAGTACGTTGATTATTTGAGTAATGTAGTAAGGGGTGATTTAGGTCCCTCTTTTAAGTATCGCGGGCAGACCGTAAACGGCATTATCGCCGAAAGATTTCCCATATCATTGCAGTTGGGGTTACTGACCTTTACTATTGCCATTGTGATTGGGGTTGGAGCCGGGATTATTGCCTCGCTTTACCAGGGAAGAACACCTGACTACCTGACCATGTTTTTCAGCACAATCGGCATCTCTGTGCCCAGTTTTATCCTCGGCACCCTTCTTATGTACTTTTTATCATTTAAATGGGGGCTGCTGCCCTCGGCCATGTGGGGAACGCCCAAGCATATGATCATGCCGGCCATCGCTTTAGCCGGTTTACCCACGGCCTTTATTGCCCGATTAACCCGCTCTAGTATGCTCGATGTCTTAAACCAGGATTACATGCGGACCGCCCTGGCCAAAGGCCTGCCCCGCTGGCGGATTATCTGGATTCACGCTGTAAAAAATGCGTTAATCCCGGTTATTACATATTCAGGTCCGTTGCTGGCTTACGTTCTAACCGGTAGCTTCATTGTAGAAAATATCTTTGCCATCCCCGGGCTGGGCAAGCATTTTGTGACCAGCATCTATAACCGTGATTACACCGTCATCCTCGGACTGACTATTTTTTATAGTATTATTCTTATCGGCCTTAATATGCTGGTTGACTTTGCCTACACCCTTGTAGACCCGCGGATCAAACTGATCGGGAGGGAGGAGTAACTGATGCAGCTCACCACCGGACTTTTTGCCCCACTGAAGGAGAAACCGGTCCACGAAGATCTGGTCAGACCAAGTATCACCTACTGGCAGGATGCCTGGCGGCGTTTAAAGAAAAACCCGGTTGCCATGATCAGCCTGGTTTTCATCATCCTGCTTTTAATTGCTGCGATCATCGGCCCCTATTTTTCCCCATACTCCTATTCAGACCAGGATTTTGATCGCAGAAATGAAGGGCCGAGCAGAGCACACCCTTTTGGCACAGATTCACTCGGACGCGATCAGCTGATCAGGGTCATGCATGGAGCCCGAATTTCTTTGGCAGTTGGTTTTGTGGCCGCCATTACCACTTTCTTTATCGGCGTTATTTATGGCGGTATCGCCGGGTATATCGGCGGACGAGTCGATAATATTATGATGCGGTTTGTCGATATTATGTACAGTATTCCCTTCTTGCTGTGGGTTATTATGCTGATGGTCGTTTTCAGGGAGCTTTTTCCCGCCACCGGGGGCGGAGCAGGTTTGTACAGCATATTTCTTGCCCTGGGCCTGGTTTTCTGGCTGCCGATGGCCCGTATTGTGCGCGGTCAGATTTTAAGCCTCAAAGAGCAGGAATTTATTCTCGCAGCGCAAACCATCGGCGCCCCAAAATGGAAAATCCTTTTCAGGCACCTGATTCCCAACGCCATGGGGCCAATCATTGTTACAGCGACCCTGGCGATCCCTGAAGCAATTTTTACCGAGGCTTTCCTCAGTT
The DNA here is from genome assembly GCA_964436815.1 of uncultured Syntrophomonadaceae bacterium. GTDB lineage: Bacteria > Bacillota > Dethiobacteria > DTU022 > DTU022 > UBA993. The sequence continues at coordinate 17,024 of CAYTER010000031.1, read as the reverse complement.
TCATCGGATTAGGGGTTTCAGCACCGCGGGCCAGCTGGGGGATGCTCAGCTCAGATGCTTTGGCCTCGCTGAAATCTTTTCCACACCTTTTGCTCTTCCCGGCGCTGGCAATCAGTATAACATTGCTCGCCTTTAATTTTCTCGGTGACGGGCTGCGCGATGCCCTCGACCCGCGGATGCGTAAATAGGAGGTCCTGACCGTGGAAAATTTGCTCTCGGTAGAAAACCTGCACGTGCAATTTAAAACCTACGCCGGTACGGTTGAAGCCGTACGGGGTGTCAGTTTTGTTCTGGAAAAAGGAGAAGTGCTGGCCATTGTCGGTGAATCCGGATGCGGAAAAAGCGTTACTGCCCAATCGATTATGCGCCTTATACCCGAACCTCCGGGGAAAATTACCGCCGGCTCAATCATTTTTAAAGGCTCTGAAATCCTCAATCAATCAGAGAGGATCATGCGCTCGATCCGCGGCAATACGATCAGCATGGTCTTCCAGGATCCGATGACCTCGTTAAATCCAGTCCTTAATGTGCGCACCCAAATCAACGAATGCTTACGTCAGCACCAGACGATGAGCAAAAAGGAAGCCGACCGGCGGGCTATAGATCTGCTGACCCTGGTTGGGATTCCTGCTCCTGAAGCTCGCCTGAAACAATACCCGCACGAATTAAGCGGCGGTCTGAGGCAAAGGGTAATGATTGCCATGGCTTTAGCCTGCAACCCGGAGCTGCTGATCGCTGATGAGCCGACTACAGCTCTTGATGTAACGATCCAGGCCCAAATTCTGGATCTGCTTAAAACCATCAAAGAAAATTTACAAATGTCGTTAATCCTGATCACCCATGATTTAGGAGTCGTAGCCGGCCTGGCTGATCGGGTAATGGTCATGTACGCCGGACAGATTATCGAAACCGGAACTGTTGACCAGGTTTTAAAAACCCCTCAACATCCTTATACCTGGGGGTTGCTACGTTCCCTGCCGCGGGTTGATATGGAAAAGAAACAAAAGCTGGTGCCCATCTGGGGACAACCGCCCGATCTGCTACAGCAGTTTTGCTGTTGTCCTTTTATGCCCCGTTGTGAATATGCCATGGAAATTTGTGCCCGGGAACTGCCTGAGGCATTCGGACCTAACCAGGTCCGCTGTTGGCTTGAACATCCACAGGCGCCAAAAATCAAACGGAACCCGGAGGAGGCCAAGATCTGATGAATCTCGCCTTGGAATTAAAAGTTAAGCCAATTATTGAAGCACGAGATTTAAAAAAGCACTTTACCAAAACCTCCGGCCTGATCAGCAAACAGCTAACGGTCAAAGCAGTTGACGGGATCTCGTTTACGATAAACCCCGGCGAAACCTTGGGACTGGTGGGAGAAAGCGGTTGCGGTAAAACAACAGTCGGGAGAACCCTGATCGGTCTGTACAAACCAACGGGTGGACAAATTTTATATAAAGATAATGACCTTTTAAAAACTGGCAAAATAGATATGGCCCATTACAGACGCCAGATGCAAATGATTTTCCAGGACCCTTATTCTTCACTAAACCCGAGAATGACCGTAGGCGACATTGTAGGCGAGCCGATCGATATCCATAAACTGGCGGAAAACAAATGTGAAAGGGCAGACAGGATTAGCCAGTTACTCGACCTGGTCGGCCTGAACCCGGAGCATGTTAACCGCTACCCCCATGAGTTTAGCGGCGGTCAGAGGCAAAGAATAGGCATTGCCAGGGCCCTGGCCGTTGAACCGGAACTGATCGTCTGCGACGAACCGATCTCAGCGGTCGATGTATCGATCCAGGCTCAGATTATTAATATGCTCGAGGCGCTGCAGGAGGAAATGGGACTGACCTACCTGATGATCGCCCATGACCTCTCGATGATTCGATACATATCCGATCGCGTTGCCGTAATGTATTTAGGGAAGATCGTTGAACTGATCTCCAGCGAAAACCTCTACACCCACCCACAGCATCCCTATACCAGGGCGCTTATTTCCGCAGTGCCAATTGCCGATCCGGCAGTTGAACGCAAGCGAAAGCGCATCATTCTTGAGGGCGATGTTCCAAGCCCGATTAACCCGCCTAGCGGGTGTTATTTTCATACCCGTTGCAACCGGGCGCTACCGATCTGCCGGGAAATTGAACCTGAAGCAACAGAAACAGGCCCGGGTCAATGGGTTGCCTGCCATAACCCCGGATAGCCGATGGGCTCTAATTATTGCCAGGTTTATCGGTTTGACCAGGCATTTGAAAAGAGGTTATGATCGGATCAACCTGCCGGAAAGGATTTACCGTTAATGCCGATTGATCTAGAGATCATAAAAATGCTGGGCCGTCAGATTCAGATCGACCAGCTGGGAGTAACAAGCGCTGATCTGCCCGAACAGATGAGAGATATCCTGGAAAAGCGAATCCATGAGGGCCGGGTTACTCCGTTTGAAGAAAGAAACCCCGCTTTACGACTTTCAACTTTCCATTTGCTGCCGGAATGCCGCAGTATTATAAGTATCGCCCTTCCTTATAGCAACCCGGCAGTTAAGCCGGCAGTTAATGTAACGCCCGGTCCAAAAGGTTTGGTTTCCCGTTGTGCAAGGGGTCGGGATTACCACCTGGTTATTGAAGATAAAGCAGAGCAGCTGGCAAGTAAAATCAGGGAGTTTACCGGAAGCCCTTTTCGTTACCGGGTCCTGGCTGATCGCAGCCCCCTGGTAGAAAGAGAAATTGCCCGCCACTGCAGTCTTGGTTTGATCGGTGAAAACTGCACATTGATCAATCCGGTCTATGGATCATATGTTGCAATCTGCACTATTTTGACTGACCTGGAAATCGAATGGAGCCGTCCGGTAGATGAAAAATGCAGGCAATGCGGAAAATGCCGGGAGTTCTGCCCGACAGGAGCGCTTATCGAACCATATATCCTGGATCCTTTCCGCTGTCTTTCCTATTTGAGCCAGGCCACCGGAATTTTCCCCCGTGAGTGGCGATCACTCCTGGGAGCGAGAATTTATGGCTGCGATTTGTGCCAGGAAGTATGCCCTCATAATGAGAACGCCTTGCCTTCTCCGCTGCCGGCATTCAATTTTGAGTTTTTTCCGGCCGAACCACAGCTGCTGCCGCTGCTAAATTTAACCCGCCGTGAATTTGACACTACGATTAACCTTACTGCGGCCGGGTGGAGAGGGAAAACCACCCTTCAGCGCAATGTTGTCATTGCCCTGGGTAACAGTAAAGACCCGTCTGCAATTAAACCTCTCGCCAGGCTGCTCGAAAATGATTCACGGCCGCTGATCAGGTTGCATGCTGCCTGGGCTTTAAGCCGGTTTGAAGGAAAAGAAGCGAGAACTGCTCTTGAAAAATCAAATAAACGAGATCCGGATGAAAGTGTCCGCATGGAATCGCTTCAAACACTAAGCAAAAGTTCATGAAAGAAGAAGAAGAATAGCTATTTTTTTTTATTACTGCCGGAGATGATAGTACCAACAGCGATCGCTATTATTGCCATACCTCCGAGCATTGCCGGCAGGGCTACCCTGATAAATTGACCATGCTGCATAGCCCAACGCTGGTCTTCGTTCACCAGTCCGTGATTAAAGAGCGCCGGCAAGCTTAGCATTAATAAAATAGCAGCCAGGATAACAGGCAGCCATCTTAAACGCCCCAGTTCGGAAGGGTTCTCAAGACCGAGAAAATCGGAGAAAAATGCAGAAAGCAGGCCGCTTTGCAGATCATAAAGAGCCATGATCAGAACAATCAGACCCAACAGCAGTAACAGCAGGTGACTCATACCGTAATAACTGAGCACCAGAAGCACGATAAGTAAAGTGGCCAGATCGACTGTGATAAAAAGAGCGACTTTTTGCGGTTTCATTGCAGGACTTTACACCACCAGTGGTTGACGATTTGACGACAGGAAAAATAATGTTTAAAGTAATTAAAATCATTATACTAAAAATTGGCGAGAGGGGGTTACCTCACCTTGAACAGTTCTTTTCGCCTGATGCAGATCAGGGGCATACCGGTTGAAATTCACCTCAGCTGGCTTTTGATATTTTTTCTTTTCAGCCTGACCCTGGCCCAGGCTTATTTCCCGACTGTAGCGTCTGATCAAACAGCTACCAGATACTGGGCTGCCGGAATTATAACCACCATCATTCTGTTTGCGTCAGTATTACTGCACGAATTTGGCCATTCGCTGGTGGCGATCAGGGAAGGCATCCCGATCAAAAAGATTACCTTATTCATTTTCGGTGGAGTAGCGCAAATGGAGGCTGAACCGGCTAAACCCTCAACAGAATTGAAAGTTACTGCCGCCGGTCCACTCACCAGCCTGCTCATTGCCTTTATTTTTGGCGCTTTCTATTACCTGACTTTAACTCCGGGGCAACTCTTCAGTGAGGCCATTTTTTTTATCGCCCGCCTGAATCTGATCATGGCCCTATTCAACCTGATACCGGCTTTTCCCCTTGACGGAGGCAGAATCTTTCGCGCCATTGTCTGGTTGTTTGGGAAAAACATGCTTAAAGCTACGCGCATCGCAGTTGGGCTGGGAACAATATTATCCTATCTGGCTATGGGTCTGGGCTTTTTGCAGATCTTTGTCCGTGGCGATTTATGGGGACTCTGGTTAATTTTTCTGGGCTGGATGATCAACCAGGCCGGACAGTCAAGTTACTCTCAGCTTGTTTTAAAAGAAACATTTTCAGGTATGAAAGTTTCTGAATTGATGAGCACAAATCTGGCCACCGTTTCGCCGGATGACACCCTGGAAGATCTGGCTGAAAGCTTCCTGCATTATAAATTCGGCGCTTTTCCGGTCGTTTATGGTTCCACAACCCATGGCCTGGTCTCCCTGCAGAATATGAAGGGCATACCGCGTGAAGAGTGGGCCGTGACAAGGGTTTCCAGGATTCTTACCCCTTTAAAAGAAGTAATGGTGCTTGATCCGGAGAGTGACGCGGCCGAGGTAATGATGAAGATAGCGGCACAGAATGCCGGCAGAGCCCTGGTGATGAAAAACGGCGACTTGGTCGGCCTGCTCAGCCGGACTGATATGATGCGCTTTATGCAAATGCACCTGGCCTTAAGAGAATCATAGGATCTTATTCCTGCTCAATGATCAACTGAGCCCGGTCATTGAAAAAGGTGCGGTAACCAAGATTGATCAGCAGGAATACGGCCAGTGATACGCTGCCGGTAATGCCCATCATGATTACTATTTGATATTTGATCGCCTCTACCGCTGATGAGCCGGCCAGGATCTGCCCGGTCATCATGCCCGGAATAAAAACCAACCCCATACCGAGCATCGAATTCATGGTTGGGATAATCGCCGCACTGAAGGTTTCACTTAAAATATCACTGACTGCCATTTGCGGCGTTGCGCCAAGCATCAGCGCTTCTTCAATCTTGGCCCGGCCACTTTTTAAAGCCTGACTAAGCCTTTCCGCTCCAAGGGAAATCCCGGTCATTGAATTTCCAACGGTCATCCCGGCGATCGGGATGAAATAACGCGGCTCGTACCAGGGTTCTGCTGCGATAACGATCAGCATAAAATAAGCCAGGGGGATTGAAGTGCCGATAAAGATTGCAGCAACTACCATTTTTTTTAGTCGATCTGAAATTACACCCTTTAAGCGGCTGATGATCGTGTAAATGGCAAATCCCTGCATAAAGAATAAAATTAGCAGCGTGACCAATGGATTATTCTGACCGAATACCAGATCGAGCAGATAACCGGCCAACACCAGCTGAATGGTCATGCGTACTGTGGCTATGATAAAATCCCTGCCGCGGCCAAGGCGCAGTTTAGAGGACATCAGGAGCAATAAAAACAGGAAAAGGTATGAAGCGATCAATCGCCAGGTATCAATTGACAACTGCTCAGGCATTATCACCAACCCCTTTCGCTCCAGCCTCCAGGACCGGCTCAACTTTTCCACTCTTCAGGGTTAACACCACGCCGCTTCTGGCTTTTATCTGCTGAACTGCATGGGATACCAACACCAGAGCCCTGCCAGTTTCACTGACCCACTCGGCCAGGTAGTCAAGCACCAGATTGGCATTTGCTTCATCAAGCGCTGCTGTTGGCTCATCAAGCAGAAGTGTTTCCGGCTCCAGCAGTAGAGCCCTGATCAGCGCCAGGCGCTGTTTCTCTCCTCCAGAAAAGTTGCAGGTATCCTGCCGGAGATCTGTGGGCAGGTCAAAAAGGGAAAGCATTTTTTTAATCCGATCTTGCCTGGGGGGCTCTTTGCGGTTAAAATAAAAAGCCAGCCGGACATTTTCTTCCAGGCTGCCCGGGAAAATATAAGATGCCTGGGGAACCATGACTATCCGGCGGCGCAAATAAACCGGATCTAAGCTTTTAATATTTTTTCGATAATATAAAATATCGCCCTGATCGCAGTTAATAAGGTTGTTTAGCAGTTTGAGCAGGGTGGTTTTACCACTGCCGCTTTTGCCGGTGATCGAAAAAAGAGTCCGCCCCGGGATTAAAAGTTCGGGGATATGCAGTATAGTACTGTAGCCTACATTTTGCAGGCTGAAAACCTCTTGCATTTGCGCACCTCAAGTCAAATCTTTTCTTTAAGGAGTAATGTCCATGCCTGTATTCACAGAACCACTAATCAGGGGCTTTCAGAAAAGTCTGCGCCTGCTCTGGCTGCTGGTGAAGATAATCGTTCCGGTATCCTGCCTGGTCGCCCTGCTTGATCATTATGGAATTATCGATCAGATTGCAACCATCTTTACTCCGGTCATGCGTCTTTTTGGTTTACCGGGGGAAGCGGCAATTTCACTGTTGCTGGGATTCCTGGTTAATATCTATGCCGCCATGGGAGCAATCGCGGCCATTTCGCTCACTCCCCAGCAAATAACTGTCCTCGCCGTTATCATCGGCATCTGCCATGAACTGCCGGTTGAAACAATAGTGTGCCGCTACACCGGTTTACGTATTCCTGTCTCCATAGCTCTGCGGCTCACAACAGCAGTTGCCGCCGGGATAATGCTCAACCTCATTTATTCAGCGGTTTTGGGAGGTTGATGATTATGGATATAGTATACCTGCTCTTTAACACCGCCCTGCAGACGCTGCTCAGTATCGGCAGAATTGCCCTGATCCTGATTCCGGTTTTAATCGTGATTGAAATGGCCAAGCATTTCAAGGTTATCGAAAAAATTACAGGTAGAATCAAAGGGTTTTTAAGCTTTCTTACTTTACCGGAAGAAGCAGCTTTTCCTTTACTGGCCGGTGTATTCTTCGGGATCGTTCTCGGATCAGCTTTAATTATTGATTATGCCCGTGAAGGGATATTGCGAAAAAGAGATTTACTATTGATCGGCATTTTCCTCAGTGTGTCTCATTCCATCATCGAAGATACTTTCATATTTGCCGTTTTTGGAGCCAACCCGGCGGTGCTGATAATCACTCGCACGATTCTGGCTATCATCATCACCAGGGCTGCTGCCTGGCTTTTTGATCATTTTTCTGCCCGCAAAAATGCTGCATCTGCCAATAAAGACATAATAGGTGAAGCAATCCGTAAATAGCTATTTTTGGTTATAGGCCTGGTACTGATCAAAAAGTTCGGCCACAGCACCTGACCAGGAAAGCAGCAGTTCATCGCCCATAAAGGGCGCTATAAACTGCAAGCCAAGGGGTAATTGGTTCTTTGCCTTTCCGGCCGGTATTGAGACCGATGGCAGGCCACTGTTTGTCCAGGGCAGGTTCATGGCCGGATTCCCGGTCGCTTCAATCCCTGATGGAGCCGGTCCCGGCGCTGCCGGTGTTACCCAAAGATCAAAACCCGACTCGCGCATCTGCGTCTCCAGCCTGTCACGTAAATTTTTCTGTTGCCGCCTGGCTTCGGCAAGCTCTTCTTTTGATACAGTCTGGCCTTCTTTGATTAACTCAACAGTTTTCGGCCGGTATAATTCAGGGTTTCCTTTATAGAGGCTACGATGTTCTGAGGCAAATTCCGCCGCAACAAGTTTGCGGTGCCAATCGTTTATTGCAGCGATGTCGTTCAGCGCCTGTACTTCTTTGCACTGGTAGCCTTCTTGCTGCAGCTTTTTAATTTGCCCATAAAAAAGTTTCAGGGCATCAGGTTCTGCCTGTTCGAGGTACCTGCCTTTTGGTATACCCAGGACCGGTTTATAGCTGACGGAGAACTCCTGCCATCCGTAACAGAGCACACTGGAAACTAAGATCATGCCTTCCACATCCTGAGTGAAAAAACCAACGTGATCTGCAGACCTTGAGAAATAGAGCAGCCCTTCGGTTGAAACCCTGCCATAACTGGGCTTAAAACCGATAACGCCACAAAAAGCCGCCGGCCTGTTTACTGAACCGATTGTCTGCGTACCCAGGCTAAGGGGGCACATTCCGGAAGCCACGGCTGCCGCTGACCCACTGCTTGATCCGCCCGGGGTATGGTCCGGGTTATGAGGGTTGCGGGTCGGTCCCGGTTCAAAATAAGCAAATTCAGTTGTTACCGTTTTGCCCAACACGAGGGCTCCTGCCTGACGCAACAGCCTGACGCATTCAGCTTCAGGCCCGGCTAAAAGCGCTGGATCAAGCTTCGATCCGGCGCCGGTTGAAAATCCTTCTACCTGGTAGATATCCTTGATGCCAACCGGAATGCCAAATAGGGGCGGTCTCCGGTCTGCATCCGGGTAAGCTTTTAGAAGCAGATCTGCCTCACCCAACAAGCGTCCGCGCCGGTTCTTCTCCGGTAAAAATGCTTCAATAGTCTGGTCTACCTTTTCAATCCGGTCACAGAGCTCATTGATATAATTTTTCAGATCAACAGTCCCCGTTCGTAAATTCCGGGCCAGGTGTGCCAAAGGTGCCGGGTGTAAGTACATTGACTGATCCTCCTTCAGGACTGCTTATCGCCATAATTTAAGGACTTTAAAAATGCTTTAAACCCGGAGGCCAGATCTTCTCGGCGCAGCGCATACTCAACAGTCGCTTCCAAGAAACCGAGCCGATCGCCGACATCATAGCGCCGCCCTTCAAAACTGTAGGCCCACACCGGCTGCTGCCGGGCAAGGATATTTAATGCATCGGTCAGCTGAATTTCACCACCGGCTCCCGGTGGGGTTTCTTCCAAGACATTAAAGATTTGGGGATCAATAATATAGCGACCTAAAACCGCTAAATCTGACTTGGCTTCCGAAGGGTGTGGTTTTTCAACCAGGCTGCTGACCCTGACGATTTGATCGCTGAAGTCATCTGCCTCAACTGCTCCATATTTTTGGATGTTATCTAAACCGACCCTTTGGCAGCCGAGAACAGAACCGCCCTTTTGCCTGTAAACTTCAAGCAGCTGCCCGATAACCGGAACCGCGGCATGAACAATATCATCTCCTAATAATACGGCAAAGGGCTCGTTTCCCACGAAGTTTCGGGCACAAAGCACCGCATGCCCAAGACCAAGCGCTTCTTTCTGGCGGACATAATAGATATCAGCCAGATCACTGATGCGCTGCATCTCAGCCAATTCACTGAGCTTCCCTTTTTGTTCGAGCAGATTCTCCAGTTCAATATTTTTATCAAAATGATCTTCAATCGCCCGCTTACCACGCCCCGTAATGATCAGGATCTCTTTAATGCCAGCCCTGACAGCCTCTTCGACTACAATCTGGATTGTAGGCACGTCGACAATAGGCAACATTTCCTTGGGTTGGACCTTGGTAGCCGGTAAAAACCTGGTACCCATTCCGGCTGCCGGGATAACCGCTTTTTTAACCAGCATTGACTAACACAACCCCTTTTGTTCAAAAATGCTTTATTTATCGGCCAAACAACATTTTATCTCAATTCTACATCAGCTCTATTAATCCTTCCTGCAATAACACCGTCAGTTTCAAGGGACAGCTTCCAGATCTGTTAAATAAATTAGCATTAGCCCGGCTAATGCTAATTTATGATGCATTTAGCTAATCATCTGTTGTGATATAATGATCTGAAATCGAAAAACAGGGCTGGTTTTTTATGAAACATTTGGCAGAAATCCTGACGAAAAAACTAACCGCAGAAAAAGATTTACGCAATCCCGAAGAACGTTACCGGGTCGGTATGATCGAAAGCTGGGTCAGTATTATTGGAAATATTGTCCTGTCGGTACTCAAAGCTGTTTTCGGGTTGTTGACTAACAGTATTGCCCTGATTGCTGACGCAGTGCACAGCGCATCAGATATATTTTCCTCGTTGGTGGTGCTGGCCGGATTTTCCCTGGCCAGGCGTAAACCTGATCAGGAACATCCCCATGGCCACGGGCGGGTTGAATACCTGGCCGGGTTGGCTATTGCCCTGATGCTGTTGGGCGCCGGCCTGGCTTTTATCTACAGCTCTTACACAAGACTGGTGCAGGGTATTTACGCTACTCCGAGTATTGCCGCGATCATTACCGTAGTTGTTTCCATTTTGGTTAAAGAATTCATGTATTACTTTTCAGACAAGCTGGGCAAAACAATCAGTTCCGACGCCCTGGCCGGCGACGCCTGGCACCACCGCACTGATTCCCTCTCTTCAGTCCTGGTATTAATCGCCTTAACAGGCGGGTACCTGGGACTGCCGACTCTCGATGCTTATTTCGGTTTCGCCGTTTCTGCCTTTATCATCTACGCCGGGGTAAAATTAGCCCTGCAATCCTGCAGCAGTCTGCTGGGAAAGGCACCTGAAGCAGAGCTTCAAAAGGATGTAACCGACTGCGCCATGGAGGTCGGAGGGGTGATCGACGCCCATGATCTTGAAATCCATGATTACGGCTCCTGGAAAGTTATAACAGTACACATCAGCGTCAAGGGCAGCATCAGCCTGGATGAAGCCCACACAATCGCCCACCGGGTCGAAAACAGGATCAGCAGCTGCTTCCACTGTGATACTGTGGTCCATATCGATCCGCGCTAAAACTGCCAATAATACAGTACGCTAAAGGGCCTGCTATTGACTTTGCTAAAGCCCTTGATTATAATTCAGCCAGAATAAAACTTAAGAATTACGGGAAAAACGCTCACGGGGGAAAGTCGCTTTCCCGTGAGTTCTTTGTTTATTAAGGGGTGCTAAGATGAAGATCGCACTGGCCCAGGTTAATCCGACGATCGGCGCTTTATCTGAAAACACAGCGCGGGTTAAAGATTGCATTATCAAGGCTAAGAGGAACCGGGCAGACTTAATTATCTTCAGCGAACTGGTCTTGAGCGGTTATCCACCCAAGGATTTGCTGCTCTACCAAAGCTTTATTGACCGGGAAAGGGAAATGCTCGAAGAGCAAATCCTGCCTCAGACAGTCAACGGGCCGGCAGTTTTAATCGGCACCACCCACCGCGATCATTCAGGCCTTTATAATTCCGCCTTGGTCCTGGAGCAAGGCAGGATAAAAACCGTTCACCGGAAAACCCTGCTACCCAATTACGATGTTTTCGATGAGGAAAGATACTTTCGCTCCTCTCCGGAAAGAACGGTTGTAATTATCGGGAATCTGCCCATAGCGGTAACAGTCTGTGAAGATATCTGGAATGACAGAAATTATGGTACCGATCACCGCTACAGTATTAATCCGCTGGAAGAACTCTTTTCCGCCGGTGCCCGCCTGCTGGTCAACATTTCAGCATCGCCCTACCACCTGGGCAAGCAAAAGTTACGGGAAGAACTGTTGGCTTTTATCTCCACTAAATACAATTGCGGTCTGGTTTATGTAAATCAGGTCGGCGGAAATGATGAACTAATCTTTGACGGAACCAGTTTGGCTTACAATAGCAGGGGAGAAATGATCTGCCGGGCTCCTTCATTCAAAGAGGAACTCTGCTACCTGGAAAGTGAAGACCTATTTCAGCCGGCAGCATCCCCCCTACCGGAAACCGTGGAAGATATCAGCACCGTCCTCAATGCTCTGACACTCGGGTTACGCGACTATATTGTTAAAACCGGTTTTAAAAAAGTGGTTTTAGGTCTCAGCGGAGGTGTAGATTCAGCTGTAGTGGCGGCAATCGCTGTTGAAGCCCTCGGAGCTGAAAATGTACTGGGCTTGATTATGCCCTCACCCTATTCTTCTGAGCATAGTGTGACCGATGCTCTGACTCTGGCCGATAATCTGGGAATAGAAAGACGCATTATCGAGATTAAAAAACCATTTCAGGCATTTCTCGAGCTGCTGAACGATAATAGGAAAGCAGAGATGGATCTGGCAGAAGAAAACCTGCAGGCCAGAATACGAGGCAACCTGGTTATGCATATTTCCAACCGGGAAGGATTCCTGGCCCTGGCAACCGGGAATAAATCAGAGTTATCGGTTGGTTACTGCACCCTTTACGGTGACATGGCCGGCGGATTGGCCGTGATAGCCGACCTGCCTAAAATGATGGTTTATCAGTTAGCGAACCATTACAACCGGATCAAAGGAAAAGAAGTTATACCTCAAAATACCATTGACAAACCACCCTCTGCAGAATTGAGGCCTGATCAGAAAGACGAAGATTCTTTGCCGCCTTATGCCCTGCTCGATCCAATCCTCCAGCTTTATATTGAAGAAAATTTCTCGATCACCGAGATTTGCAGCAGAGGCTTCGACCGGCAGGTAGTAGAAAAAATTGCCAGAATGGTCGATCGGGCTGAATTTAAAAGGCGCCAGGCTGCACCGGGATTGCGGATTACAACCCGCGCTTTCGGTTCAGGCCGGCGCATGCCGATTGCCCGCAGTTACGAATATTAGTACAGGTGAACCAGATGAAACCCCTCGACAAAAAGAAACGCCAGAGCACCACGATCGACTACGATGTTGTAGTTATCGGTGCAGGCCATGCCGGTTGCGAAGCAGCCCTGGCTGCAGCCCGACTCGGTTGTCGCACCCTGCTGCTGACCCTCAACCTGGATATGATCGCATTTATGGCCTGCAATCCTTCGCTTGGCGGTCCCGGTAAAGGACACCTGGTCAGGGAAATTGACGCCTTAGGTGGCGAGATGGCCAAAGTGGCGGATCAAAACCTGCTGCAGGTCCGTCTTTTAAATACCGGTAAAGGCCCAGCCGTTCAGGCCTTACGGGCCCAAATCGATAAATGGGGTTACCAGCGGGCGATGCGGCTCAGCCTGGAACAGGAACCGCTGCTGACCATTCGTGAAGATATGGTCGAAAATATCAGCATTGATGACAGCAGGGTGACCGGGATCTCCGGGCGCAGTGGTGCAAATTATAGCTGCAGATCAGCAATCCTGTGCTGTGGCGTTTACCTGGGCTCAGAAATATTTCTTGGTAATCTGCATTATACCGCTGCACCGGGAAGCCTGACTCCTTCATTTAACCTGGTCAGGAGCCTTACGCAAGCTGGTGTTATTTTTGACCGCTTCAAGACAGGGACTCCCCCCCGGGTTTACCGCCGCAGCATCAATTTTGAGGAACTGACAGAAGTCCCCGGAGAACCTGAAGCTCCCGGTTTTTCAATGATCGGAAAGGGATCGCCGGCAAATCAGATTTCCTGCTGGATGACATATACCAATAGCAAAACACACGATGTAATCCGTAACAATTTTGATGTTGCCCCCATATACAGCGGTTTAATCAAGGGGAGAGGACCCCGTTACTGCCCTTCGATCGAAGATAAAATTGTCCGTTTTGCCGATCGCGATCGCCACCCCGTTTTTATCGAACCTGAAAGCGCAGACAGTGATGAGCTTTATCTTCAGGGTATTTCGACCGGTCTTCCGCCGGCAGTCCAGGAAGAGTTTCTGCGGACAATCAAGGGATTTGAAAAAATACAAATCATGCGCCCCGCCTATGCTATTGAATATGATTACGCCCCTCCCTTGCAGCTTAAGGCTACCCTCGAATCGAAAATAATCAGCGGACTATTTTTTGCCGGCCAGATTAACGGTACCACCGGGTACGAAGAGGCTGCGGCCCAGGGCCTGGTAGCCGGGATTAATGCCGCCAGCCTGATAAAAAAATGCGAACCTTTAATCCTAAAACGCAATGAAGCCTATAGCGGGGTTATGATTGACGATCTGGTAACCAGGGGAGTCAGGGAACCGTACCGGATTTTTACTTCCAGAGGGGAATACCGCCTGCTGCTGCGTCAGGATAATGCAGATCTGCGTCTGACCGAAAAAGGGCGGATTATCGGCCTGGTAGATGACGAACGTTACGAACTCTTCAAACAAAAACAGTCATTTGTTAAAACCGAAATAGCTAGGTTATCGAAGATCAGGCACAACCCTGGCAGTGCTGTTGAAAGTTTTCTTATCGAACAGGGTTCAGCTGCCCTGCAGCATCCGATCAGCTCCCTGGAACTACTGCGCAGACCGGAGATCAGCTACCGTGCCTATAGTCTCTGGGAAAACAAAGAAATCCCTTCGCTGCCGCCGGGAACCTTGAATGAACTAGAAAACCAGATTAAATATGCCGGCTATATCAGCAAACAGGAGCAAATGGTCGAGAAAACCGCACGCCTCCATGATCGAAAAATCCCACCTGACTTTGATTTTAGCAAAGCCATAAACCTGTCACGCGAAGCCCGGCAGAAGCTGGAAGAGGTTCGACCTGCAACCCTGGGCCAGGCGTCGAGGATGGAGGGGGTCACGCCCGCCGATATTGCCGTGTTAATCCTCTACCTGGAACGTCCCGGTGCGTTGGAGGCCGATCAGAAAACTGAAAATGAGGTAATAACTGATGATTAACCAACCAGGATTAGAAGAGCCCGGTTGGTATTTCCGGTTAAGCAGTTATTTCAGAAAAGAATTTGGCCAGCCGGTTTATAAAATCCCGCTTGATGCCGGTTTCTCCTGTCCCAACCGGGACGGGACAATTGGCACAGGGGGATGCAGCTATTGCAGCAATCCTTCCTTTTCACCCAACAGTAATCCTGTTAATCAGCTTTCTGTGATCAGCCAGTTGGAAAAAGGCCGGAGGAAAAACCGGTCTGCCCTTTACCTGGCCTACTTCCAATCATATACCAATACTTATGCCTCACTCGAAACATTAAAGAACCTCTATGATCAAGCCCTGTCCGTTCAGGGGGTAATCGGCCTGAGCATTGCCACACGACCGGATTGTATATCCGCAGCTATTCTTGATCTGCTTGAAGGCTATAACAACCGCTGCCATTTATGGGTTGAATACGGTCTGCAATCCGCTCATGACAAAACTCTCGCCAGAATAAACCGCGGTCATCAGGTTGCTGATTTTGAAAAAGCGGTCAGATTAACCCGTGAACGGGGCATAAAAGTCTGTGCCCATATCATCCTCGGCCTGCCCGGCGAAACACCGATCATGTATGGCAAGACCATAGAACTGCTGAATAGATCCGGTGTTGAAGGAGTCAAGTTTCACCACCTGCAGGTAATCCGTAACACACAAATGGCCATTGAATATAGCGAAAATGGATTCACTTTATACGATAGGATGGCAGATTATATTCCGGATCTCTGTGACTGCCTGGAATTACTTTCGCCCCATATTGTTATCCACCGCCTGGCCAGTCAGGCCCTGGATAATGACCTGCTCCTGGCGCCACATTGGCCGGAAAGCGCCGGACAGATTGCAGCAGCTGTAACCGGAGAGCTAAAAAACCGCGGCACCCACCAGGGGTGCCGCTATCAGGCTGAATAAAAACCTTCTTATTCTAAACAGGATTTACCTAGGATTAATATTCAGGATCCGCCGGGCATCATCGGCTGTGGCCACTGGCCGGTTGTGAATTTCAGCCACCCGGACAATTCTTTCTACCAGCTGGGCGTTACTCTCAGCCAGAACCCCTTTTTCATAATAAATGTTGTCTTCAAAGCCAACCCGCACGTGACCGCCCATGATAATGGCCGCTGTGCCAAGAGGCAGCTCAAAACGGCCCATACCGGCAACGGTCCAGCTGCTCTCAAGTGGAATGCTTTCAGACAGGTGTACCAGGTTTTTTACCGATGCCGGTATCCCTCCGGGAACACCCATCACAAAATCAAAATGCAAGGGCTCCTTGAGTAAACCTTTCTTTACCAGCTGCAGGGCGTTATTGATCATGCCGACGTCGAATACTTCGATTTCCGGTTTGACACCGTTCTCCATGATTGCCCTGGCGAATGTTTCAAGGTAAGCAGGGGGGTTTAAAAAAACATCGTCGCCAAAATTCACTGATCCGGTGGAAAGAGTCGCCATTTCCGGTTTCAGGTAGACCGGCTGCAGCCGCTCCTCGGCGGTCATGCCCACCGCTCCCCCGGTCGAAACCTGAACAATGATGTTGCATTTAGCCTTAATCTGTTCGATCGTTTCCCGGAATCTTTCCCCGGCCTGGGTTGGTGTTTCGTCGTCTTCCCGAACATGCAGGTGAACGATTGAAGCTCCGGCATTGTAGCAGTCCAAAGCAGCCTGGGCTATTTCCGAAGGGGTGACCGGTAAATTCGGGTTGTGTTCGCGGGTTACCTCCGCACCCACCATAGCCGCGGTGATAATTAATTTATCCATCGTAAATTCTCCTTTAAAAACCTTCTATACTATCGGTTGTCTTCTTTGAAACTCTTTTGGGACAACGCAAGTACCGCTTGCCCTGGTTACCAGCAACGGTTTCTCTAAAACATCACACGCTGAAGGGCAACCCTCGATCCCGGCGCCGGTGATTACTTTGAAGGCTTCGAACAGCATATGCCGCGATGTATTGCCGGCCTTGTCAATCCAGGCACTGACCTCCAGGTAGTCGCCGGCATAAACCGGAGCTTTAAACTCGATCAAATCGTAGGCGACAAAAAGTCCCTCGTCTCCGTCATTTCGAATCAGCAATTCGGTGGCTGCATCGCCAAAAAGTTTTAATATAAAAGCCCCGTCAACAAGCCCGCCGCCATAATGCACTTCCTGCTCGCTGATGCGGATACGCAGGATTACTTTTTCCGGATAAAACAATTTGCTGTCCCTCCTTTACGCAGTCCCCTTAAGCTTTCTGATGAACGGCGATTAAAGCAACTTTAGGTGTAAAGCTCTTCAAAAATCTTTCTTAAAACCGGGCTTTCCCGCATGATATTTAATGATATGGCCGCATGATCCTTGGTAT
>CAYTER010000030.1:11466-25430 GCA_964436815.1 uncultured Syntrophomonadaceae bacterium | reverse complement strand
CCATGTTGCCCGAAGGCGGCCACTTTGCTATACTGAGGGGTAAGCAGGCCTATAAAAACAACGATGGAGGCCATTTTTATTGCAGGTAGCATCACTTACCAACAGGGGCAAAGAAAGAGCTCGAAATGAAGACAGCTGTTTTGCCGTTATGGAAGGCAATCGGGCTTTATTGGTTGTGGCTGATGGTATGGGCGGTCATCGTGCCGGCAATGTAGCCAGTGATCTTACCGTGAAAGCGGCCGAAGAAGCCTGGTTGAGAGTCAAGCCAAACTCCCTGGTTCCGGAAGAGCCTAGCCGGAAAGTGATCGAAGAATTTATCTTAGAAGCCAACAGGCAGATCTTAAATGAGGCTGATAAAAAAGCATCACAAAAAGGAATGGGCACTACTGTAACGGCAGCGCTTTTGTGTGACAGGCATCTGACAATCGGTCATGTCGGAGACAGCAGGGCTTACGAGATTAACAATAATCGGATAATACCCTTAACAAAGGATCACTCCCTATTAGAGAAGCTGGTCGAATCCGGCGAAATATCCCCGGAGGAAGCTCGCTGTCATCCCCAGCGCCATATTCTGACTCGCGCCCTCGGAATCGACTATGAAATTACGGTTGATATTTGCGAAGAGGAGCTTGAAAGTGGCTCCACAATCCTTCTTTGCACTGATGGTTTGACTAATATGGTGCGTGACGAGGAGATATTGTCTGTTGTGACTGAGCATATTGAGCCGGCAAAGATAGCCGAGGTTCTCATTGAAATGGCTAATGAACGTGGTGGATTTGATAATATTACTGTTGTCATCGCAACCGGTATTGGGGGTCGTCAGACTTAATGGTTGGTAAAATACTGGCTGAACGCTATGAAATAATCGACAAAATTGCCGAAGGCGGGATGGCCCGGGTTTACAAGGGCCGCGATCTGCTTTTAAAAAGAACCGTAGCGATCAAGGTGCTGAAAGACCAGATGACCGGCGATGCTGCATTTATACGCCGCTTCGAGCGGGAAGCCCAGTCGGCGGCAGCACTTTCGCATCCCAACATAGTAAACATTTACGATGTGGGCGAGGAAAACGGCACTTATTTCATGGTTATGGAATTTGTTGAAGGTTTTAACCTCAAGCAATATATCAGGGAAAAGGGAAAACTGCCTGTCAGTGAAGCAATTTCTATAACCCGTCAGATTGCTGAAGCGCTTGAAAAAGCGCACAGTGCCGGAGTTGTCCACCGCGATATCAAGCCGCAGAATATTCTCTTTTCCAATGATGGTAAAATAAAGGTCACCGATTTTGGTATTGCCATTGCCGGCGATGGTGTTACCGTAACTGTTGGAGATGAAATAATCGGAACTGTTCAATATATCTCACCTGAACAGGCCCGTGGAGAGTTGGCCGGTAAACAGTCCGATCTTTATTCTCTGGGTATTGTGCTCTACGAGATGGTTACCGGTAAAGTGCCCTTTGGCGGGGAAAGTCCGGTGGCTGTTGCGATGAAACATATCCAGGATCAGATTATTCCGCCACGGGTTCTGGTTGAAGACCTTCCACTGGCCCTGGAACAGATCATTCACCGGGCGGTGGAGAAAGATACAGAAAATCGCTATCAAAGTGCGGCAGATTTCCTGGATGATTTGCAACACGCAGAAGAAAACGGGCTGCCTCACCAAAACAGGCCCCATAAAACAGTTAATCTGGATGAAGGCTATGAGAAGGATGTCATTCGCCGTCCAGTCGATTCAACTTCTAAGCGCAGCAGTTTCAAAGTACCCCCTAAAATCAAACGTAACTGGGCTAAACCTTTGATTGCGCTACTGCTTCTCTTTGCACTGGTAGCTGCAGCAGGCTATATGATCAGCAGCTTTATTCTGGTTCCGGAAGTGACGGTGCCGATTGTCAGGGATTTAACCCAGGGTGATGCCGTTCAGCAGTTGAGGGAAGCGGGGCTGATCCCCAATGAGGAAATATTTTACATCTATGATGAAGAGATACCTGTTGGCAATGTTGTTAAAACAGAGCCTCCTGAGGGCAGGGTAGTCCGCAAAAACCGGATCATTGATCTCTATGTCAGTAGTGGGCCGGAATTTATCGTTACCCCTGACCTGTCAGGACGGACTGAAATGGAAGCCAGGGTAATCCTGCGAGACCTTGAACTGAACATGAGCGTGGTCAGGGAATATAACGAGGAGATTCCTGAAGGTTTAATCTATCGTCAGGTACCCGGTGAATCGTTCCGCATTTCACGCGGTGAAGAAATAGTTGTCTATATCAGCCAGGGGCGCGGGCCCTTCCCACTGGCCGATCTAGTCGGCTATTCAGAAGCAGGAGCGATAGAATACTTGGAAGAAAATGAACTCAGGCCGCGTGTCCGTTATAAATTTACCATTGGTTCTACCGGTCACGTTATCGAACAGTTCCCGGAACCGGGCGCTGAAATTCTTCCGGGGCAGTTTGTCGATCTGGTGGTTGGCGAATAGGGAGGCTTTTTTTGAAAAATGGCAGAGTGATCAGGGCGGCCGGCGGCTTTTTCACCGTTCTTACCGATGAAGGAGAAAGTTATCAATGCCGGGCCCGGGGCAACCTGAAACGCGATAACCGTTCATTGATGGTTGGCGACCGGGTTTTATTTGTTCCTTCTCGCTCAGAGTCTGATCCGGGACAGGATGAAGGGATTATCGAACAGCTCCTTCCCCGTTTGAACCAGTTAAACCGCCCTTCTGTTGCCAATATAGACCAGATGGTGGTTGTCATGTCCATCAAGCAACCGTCATATGACTGGCAGCTGGCCAGTCGTCTCCTGGTTTCGGCTGAAAAAGAAAATATACAATCCCTGCTCTGCTTAAACAAAGTTGATCTGGCTGAAACTATAGAAATGAGCGAGATCACTATACAGCTTAATCCTTTTCCCTACAAATATTTTTTCAGCAGCGCTCTGACCGGAGCGGGGTTAACTGACCTGAAGAATTACCTGCAGAATAAGCATTCAGTTTTTGCCGGTCCGTCCGGGTCTGGTAAATCATCACTCCTTAACGCCCTGCAGCCCGGCCTTTCGCTGCAAACCGGCCGGGTCAGTGAAAAAATAAAGCGTGGTCGACATACAACCCGGCAAGCTGAACTTTTACCCCTTGAACAGGGCGGGGCGGTGGTTGATACGCCAGGTTTTACCCGTCTTGATTTTTCAGATATCCAACAAGCAGAACTGCCTGGCCTGTTCCCGGAGTTTAATCACTATGAGGGGCAGTGTTCCTTTCGCAACTGTCTTCACCTTTCTGAACCAGATTGTGCTATACAGGAACATTTAGGAGAGACGATTAATCCGATGCGCTATGAACATTACAGGTATTTTATGGAAGAAATAAAAAGCCGGCAGGAGGTTTATTAAAAATGGCGGTTAGAGTAGCTCCTTCGTTGTTGTCTGCTGATTTCAGCATCTTGCGTGAAGAAATAAAGAAAGTAGAAGAAAACGGCGCAGATTGGATTCACTTTGATGTCATGGACGGCAGCTTTGTTCCTGTTATAACTGTCGGGCCGATCGTCGCGAAATGGCTTAGACCGCATACTGATCTTTTAATGGACGCCCACCTGATGGTCAATAATCCCGAAAGCCAGATTGAACCTTTTGCTGCAGCCGGTATTAATAATCTTACTATTCAGGCTGAAGCAACACCACATCTCGATCGGGCATTACGTAAGATAAAGGCGGCCGGACTTAAAGCCGGGGTAGCTCTTAACCCGGCCACACCGGCTGCTGTTCTGGAATATGTCTGGCCACTATTGGATCTGGTTCTGATTATGAGTGTCAACCCCGGTGCCGGCGGTCAGGTCTTTATCCCCGAAGTTCTGCCGAAAATAGCATATTGTGCCGGGCAGATTAAGACCCGTAAACTGAAAACAGAACTTCAGGTTGACGGCGGGGTAAACAGGGAAACAGCGCCGGAGATCATCAGGGCGGGGGCAACAGTGCTGGTAGCCGGTTCCGCCATCTTTGAAGCACCTGATGGCCTGGCTTTAATCAGAGAGTTTAAAAGGCTTTAGAACGTGGCCAAATTTTAAGCGCTGTGTCCTAATGCCTGTGTTACTTTACCTAATACTGAGATGAAGATATAATTACCATAAGATAACTTATAAAAATTTGGAAAACGAGGTGAGTGGCAGGTGGATGCCGACGATCGATATATGTGGATGGCTCTGGACCTCGCCCGCCAGGGGCGTGGCCGTACCAGCCCCAACCCGATGGTAGGTGCTGTTATTGTCCAGGGCTCTGAGGTGGTAGGCAGCGGTTTTCACAAAGCTGCCGGAACTCCCCATGCCGAGATCATCGCCCTTGAAAAGGCGGGCGCCAAGGCTAAGGGAGCCACCCTCTATATCAACCTGGAACCATGTAACCATCATGGCCGGACCGGCCCCTGCACCGAAGCGATTATTAAAGCCGGGATCAGCAGGGTGGTAGTCGCCATGCAGGATCCCAATCCCCTGGTATCAGGCCGCGGATTAGCCCGTTTACAGGAAACTGACATTAAGATTCGTGAAGGGGTCCTTGAACAGAAAGCCCGCCGCCTGAACGAAACTTTTATAAAATATATAACTAAAAAAATGCCTTTTGTGTCAGTTAAGGTGGCAATGAGCATTGACGGTAAAATTGCTACAACGGCTGGTGAATCTCATTGGATAACCGGCGAAAAAGCCCGGCAGTTCGTCCACAGGCTACGCGATCACAGTGATGTGATCATGGTTGGCATTGAAACAGTTTTAAAAGACAATCCCAGGCTTACCGCCAGGCCGGAAGGCTTAGAAGGCCACGATCCGGTCAGGGTTATCGTAGATAGCAACGCCCGGCTGCCGCTTGATGCGAAAGTAATAGAAAGCAGTTCTGCGGCGAAAACGATTTTAGCTGTCACTGAAAAAGCGCCTCGTGATAAATGCCGGGCCCTGAAGTCAAAGGGTGTCGAAATCATTGAGCTTCCTTCAGTCGGGGGCCGCGTTGATTTGAAAGCCCTGATGGCAGAGCTTGCTGCCAGAGAACTGACTGCTGTCCTGGTTGAAGGCGGCGGGACATTGAACTACAGCTTGCTTGAAGGAGCGCTGATCGATAAACTCTTTATTTTCGTTGCGCCCCTGATTATCGGTGGCAAAGAAAGTCCAACGGCTTTTTCAGGTTCCGGCATCAGTGACCTGAGCAAAGCCTGGACAGTGGAAGAAATTGAGATGAAGCAGTTTGATCGTGATCTGCTCCTGATTGGTTATCCGGCCATCAGCAGCGCTAATGGGGCGGTGTAGCATTTGTTTACGGGTATTATAGAAGAACTGGGAACTGTTCGCCGTCTTGAAAGTTCTTCAGACGGTGCATCTCTTGTCATAGCGGCTAATAGGACTCTCAGTGATCTAAAAATCGGTGACAGTATCGCTGTCAGCGGACCCTGCCTGACGGTAACCGCTTTTAACCGGGATAGTTTTAGCGCGTTTGTAATGCCAGAAACTTTAAATAAATCAACTCTTGGCGCTCTTAAACCCGGTGATCGGGTTAACCTTGAAAGGGCTATGGCTCTCGGTGGTCGGCTTGGCGGTCATCTGGTCAGCGGACATATTGATGCAAAAGTGACTCTGACCCGGAAAAACCCGCAGGGCGGGGCAATACTACTGAGCTTTGAAACCCCGCAGCACCTGCTTCGCTATATTGTGCCGAAAGGTTCCGTGGCGCTCGATGGAGTCAGCCTGACCGTAATTGAGGTGGAAGAAAGTTCGTTTTCAGTGGGTATCATCCCGCATACCGGGCAGGAGACGACACTCGGCACCAAGGATATTGGCTATCCGGTTAACCTGGAAGTTGATCTAATCGGCAAGTATGTAGAAAAGATGTTGGAACCCATGATCAGTAAGGGAGAGCAACAAGGCGAAAAAATTACGATGGACCTTTTGATTGAAAAAGGCTATCTCTAGCTACAAGGAGTTGAAGATCAATGTCTTTTAACAGTATAGAAGAAGCTCTTGAAGATTTAAAGGCAGGTCGCATGATCGTTGTAGTTGACGATGAAGATCGCGAAAACGAAGGCGACCTGATTATGGCTGCTTCAAAAGTTACTCCGGAAGCGGTTAACTTTATGATCCGCCATGCCCGGGGATTGGTATGTACGCCGTTGACCTCTAAGCGGTTAAGCGAACTGAACCTGCCCCAGATGGTTACAGATAACACCGATGCGCACTGCACGGCTTTTACCGTATCGGTCGATGCCGGTTCGTGTGCGACAGGGATATCAGCCTTTGAGCGGGCTAAAACGATCAGGGCCTTGATCGATCCGGCAACTAAACCAACCGACCTTAAAAGGCCCGGCCACATTTTTCCCCTTGAAGCGATGGAAGGTGGAGTATTGCGCCGGGCGGGACATACCGAAGCTGCAGTTGACCTGGCGGTATTGTCAGAGCTTGAACCGGCCGGGGTGATCTGTGAGATTATCAACGAAGACGGCAGCATGGCCCGCCTCCCTGAACTGATTGAATTCTGTAAGGAACATGATTTGAAGCTGATTTCCATTGCTGATCTGATTAACTACCGGATGAAAAAGGAAAAACTGGTCTGGCGTGGCGCTACAGCAGATCTGCCGACCGATTTCGGCACTTTTAAGCTGATTGCCTATGAAAACAATATCGACAATCAAACTCATCTGGCGATGGTCATGGGTGAAATCAAGCCTGATGAACCAACCCTGGTCAGGGTCCATTCCGAATGCCTGACTGGTGATGTTTTCGCTTCCCTGCGCTGTGATTGCGGCAACCAGTTGCACCAGGCGATGAAGCAGATTGCCCAGGCCGGCGCGGGAGTTTTGATTTACATGCGCCAGGAAGGAAGAGGCATCGGGCTTTTAAATAAGATTAAGGCTTATGAATTGCAGGATAGCGGCAAAGACACGGTTGAAGCTAACGAGGCGCTCGGTTTTGCTGCGGACTTGCGCGATTACGGTGTTGGAGCCCAGATTATGGTCGATCTTGGCTTGAAGAAGATCCGCCTGCTGACCAATAATCCGCGGAAAATTAAAGGTCTCGAAGGTTATGATATCAATATAGTGGAACGGGTTCCGCTGGAAGTGGAACCATGCAGTTATAACTGTAACTACCTGTCAACCAAGAAAGAGAAACTCGGCCATATCCTGAACATGGCCAAATAAAGGACGGAGGTACTGCTTTGAAAACGATAGAAGGAAAACTGGTAGCCCGTGATTACCGTTTTGGCCTTGTTGTCAGCCGTTTTAATGAATTCATATCCGGTCATCTCTTAAGCGGGGCCCTTGACTGCCTGAAACGCCATGAAGCGGATGAAGAGAAGATCGAAATTATCTGGGTGCCCGGCGCTTTTGAAATCCCGCTGGCAGCCAAAAAGGCCGTGCTCAGCAAACGCTACGACGCTGTGATCTGTCTCGGCGCAGTGATCAGAGGCTCTACGCCTCATTTTGATTACGTCGCCTCCGAAGTGGCCAAGGGCGTAGCCCATGTCGGGTTGGAAAGCGGAACACCGGTAATTTTCGGTGTTATAACCAGCGACACCCTGGAACAGGCTATCGAGCGGGCCGGCAGCAAAGCAGGCAACAAGGGCTGGCAGGCTGCTGCAGCGGCAATCGAAATGGCTGATTTAAGCAGTCAGCTTTAGCAAAACTTAAAGGAGCCAATTAATTGAGCTCACCTGCACCGGAAAAATTTGTTGTCATAGATGGGAACAGTTTGCTGTACCGGGCTTTTTATGCCCTACCCCTGCTCCAAAACCGGCGCGGAGAACACACCAACGCTGTTTACGGTTTCACGACCATGCTCTATAAACTGCTGGAGGAGGAACGGCCAGATTATCTGGCCGTTGCTTTTGATCCGCCCAAACCTTCCTTCCGGGTAAATATCGATCAAACTTATAAGGCCCAGAGGGAGAAAACTCCGGCTGAGTTGAGCGAGCAGGTTGAGAAGGTGCGCGATATACTCTCCGCCATGCAGATTGCTGTATTTGAAATCGACGATTTTGAAGCTGATGATGTAATCGGTACCCTTGCCGATCGTTTTGTTGATGCAGGCCTGACGGTTACCGTAGTATCAGGTGACGCAGATCTGTTGCAGCTGGTCAATGATAACATTACCGTCCTGTTAACTAAAAAAGGGATCAGCCAAATGGAGCGCTATGATCGCGATCAGTTGAAAAGCGATTTCGGCCTTTCTCCAGAGCAGATTATCGATTATAAAGCCCTGAAGGGTGATCCTTCCGATAATATCCCCGGAGTGCCGGGCATCGGGGAAAAAACTGCCCGCAGCCTGCTTGAGCAGTACGGTACGATCGAACAACTTTATTCCAACCTCGATCAACTTAAAGTGAAAACCGCTGAAAACCTGAAAAACAACCGGGAGCAGCTCTTTCGGGGGCGCGACCTGGTTACCTTAAGGCGGGATATCCCACTGGACCTTAATCCGGATGACTGCCGCTATCGTGAGCCTGATTACAGGCGCCTGATGGCTATTTACGAAAATCTTGAGTTTAAAAGCCTGCTAAACCGCCTGAAGGAAAGTAATGGCGGAAGTCAGAACACAGTTGAACCTGGAGCGGGACAATGCTATAACACAGAAGAGATAACCGGAACAGCCGCCTTGAAAGCCCTGCTTGACGGATTAAAGCCCGGGGAGACTATTGCCCTCTACTGTGAGCCTGAACCGGGGCGCCCTTATTGGCGCAAACCGTTAAGAACCATCGCCCTGGCTTTCGACAGTGAAAAGGGATATTTTCTGGATCCGTTGGCAGCAAATCAAAACCGTGAAGAAGTAATCAGGCTGTTCTCTGGTTTGCAAAGCAAAGAGATCAGGCTGATCGTTCATAATAGCAAACTGATAAATCACTTAGGTTTGGATTTGAACCTGCCTTTGCCGCAGATCAGGTTTGATACCCAGCTGGCTGCTTACCTCGTTGATCCTGCCGGCAGCAGCTACGATCTGCCCGGACTGCTGCAGCGTTACCTGGGTTTTGCAGACGACTGCGTTCTCGATTCCAGGAAAAAAGATTTTGTAGCGCTTCGTTATAACCAGCTCAGCGCCGAAAATGCACGGCAGCTTTTTCTGCTGCAAAAAGAGCTGGCGGCCAGGCTGGAAGAGCAGGAACTCGGATCCCTGCTTCATGATCTCGAACTGCCCCTGTCAGCAGTGCTGGCCAGGATGGAGCGGCGGGGAATGAGGGTTGACGCCAGTTACCTGCGTGAACTTTCAGTTGAAATAAAGAAGCGCCTTGAAGGGCTGGAGGCCCGGATTTATGAAATAGCCGGCGAGAGCTTTAATATCAATTCCCCGCAGCAGCTGGCAGCAGTGCTATTTGATCAACTTAATTTACCGGTTTTGCGCAAAACTAAAACCGGACGCTCAACTGATGTCAGGGTTCTTGAAGAGTTGGCCGATCAGCACGAAATAGCCGGCCTTTTAATTAATTATCGCCAGTTGGCTAAACTGGAAGGGACTTACCTATCGGGATTGGTAGATCTAATCGATCCGGATCAGCAAAAGATCTACACCAGCCTGAATCAGGCTTCAACGGCTACCGGACGTCTAAGCAGCAGCGATCCCAATCTTCAGAATATCCCGATTCGTCTTGAGGAAGGACGCAAGATCCGCCGCGCCTTTATTCCGGCCGGTGAAGGCAAAATATTCCTGGCGGCCGACTATTCCCAGGTTGAACTGCGGATCTTGGCTCACCTCTCGGGTGATCCAATCCTGGTTGAAGCATTTAACACCGGTCAGGACATTCACCGCCGCACCGCAGCTGAAGTCAACGGGATCAGCCTGGAGGAAGTGACTCCCTTGATGAGGGAGAAGGCGAAGGCTGTTAATTTTGGCATCATCTATGGCTCCAGTGATTACGGGCTCTCCCAGGGTCTAAGAATCCCCAGGGCGGAAGCCAGGGAATATATCGAAGGTTATTTTGACCGCTACCACGGCGTTAAAAAATACATGGAACAAATAACCGAACTGGCCCGGGAACAGGGCTATGTTACCACGCTGCTGAAGCGCAGACGCTACCTCCCGGAAATTAACTCCTCTAACCATAATATCCGCAGTTTTGCGGAAAGAATGGCTTTAAATACACCAATCCAGGGCAGCGCAGCCGATATAATCAAACTGGCCATGTTAAAAATTGACAGAATAATTAATGAGGGTGGTTTTAACGCCCAAATGCTCCTCCAAATTCATGATGAACTGCTTTTCGAAATCGACGAACAGGAACTTGATTTCTTTGCTCCGCTGATTAAACGTGAAATGGAGCAGGCTTATACCCTTACAGTACCAATCAAGGTTGATTTAAAATGGGGTTTAAACTGGGAAGAACTGAAAAAATTTTAAGGAGTAACCATGCCCGAGCTGCCTGAAGTTGAAGTAATCCGTTTAGAGCTTGAACCACTAATCAAAGGCAAGACATTTATTCGCCCCCTGCTCCACATGCCCACTACAATCCAGTATCCCGCGCCGCAGGTCTTTGCTGCAGAGTTAGAAGGCCAAACAGTCAATTCACTTGGCCGTAGGGGTAAATACCTGCTTATATATCTCGACCGGGGTATCCTGACTGTTCACCTGCGCATGACCGGCAATCTGATCTTTAGCAACCCAACTGAGCTGCCGCGAAGCGATCGGTTTTTACGTGTTGAACTGCCCTTTACCGACGGCAGTGTTCTTTATTATTCAGATATGCGCCGTTTTGGCCGGATGTGGCTGGTAAAGGATCAGGAGGAGTTACAGCGCACTGTCCTTAATAAGATCGGCCCGGATATTTACACAGAGCTTAATCCTGACCAGTTTAAAGCGCTTTTAGCCAGGCGGGGCAAGCGGAACCTGAAAGCGTTGCTGCTCGATCAGAGCTGCGCAGCGGGAATGGGCAATATCTATACGGACGAATGTCTCCACCTCTGCCGTCTGCATCCCGAGCAGCAAGCTGAAACATTAAAGCCGGCTGACGCCGATCAATTATTTAAAACGATTCAAGAGCTCCTCGAGTTGGGAATTGAACACGGGGGGACCAGTTTTCGGGATTATCGTAACGCCAGGGGCGCTCTAGGAGATTTTCAGAGTAAACTGGCGGTTTATGGCCGCAAAGGTGAAAAATGTTCCTGCGGCGAGCTGATTGAAAAAACTGTGGTTGCCGGGCGCGGCACTTATTATTGCCCCCGCTGCCAGGTGAAAAAACCTCCGGCAGCCGGAAATAAAAACCGGGGGAAGGGATAAATAAATAACATGTTTATTATCGGCTTAACAGGAGGCATTGCCACCGGCAAGAGCACTGTGGTCGAGATGCTTCGCCGTAAAGGGGCTGAGATTATCGATGCTGACCACCTGGCCCGCGAGATTGTAGAACCGCACCAGCCGGCCTGGCAGGAAATTGTCAGCCGTTTTGGCGATTCAGTATTACTTCCGGATAAACGTCTGGATCGGGTTAAGCTGGCTGAACTGGTTTTTAATGATCGGCAAAAATTGAAAATCTTAAACAGCATTATCCATCCCCGGGTGGGAAGCCGGATTCTGGAAATGACCCGTAAAATAGAAGCGGTTAAGCCGGAAGCCGTAATCATCTACGATATCCCGCTGTTGATTGAAGCCGGTATGCAGGATATGGTAGATCTGATCCTTTTAGTTTACGCCCCCCGGGTACTGCAGTTGAGGCGCCTGCAGGAGCGCGACTCTCTCAGTCTTAAACAGGCGGAGCAGCGCTTAGCGGCCCAACTGCCAATTGATGAGAAGAAAAAATATGCTCACTGGGTTATTGATAACAGCGGTACCCTGGCAGAAACCGAGCGGCAGGTCGATCGGTTTTGGACCGACCTTGAATCCCGGAAAGCGAACAGAAAATGAGATGATTATAACCGGAAGTGGGAGGACTAGTAATGCAGCTTGCCGCACTTTCACTGGCCGGAACTGACTTAAGTTCAACAGCCGGTTATATAAATGATTTAAAAAAAATTCTCAGCATTAATAAGCCGAAATTAGCAGTTCTTCCCGCTTACAGCGCATTAGCGCTTGGCCTGGGGGCTGGAAGGCTAAAGCCTGGTCCATCTTTTCCTGATATTCTGTCATCCTACCTGCGTGAAGGCGACCCCTGGAATAAAGAATACCTTAACCTGCACGGGCAGCTTTCCGCAGAACTGCAGATCTATTTAGCTGCCGGTTCACTCTTTGAACTTGACAACGGCCATATCTATCATACAGCCTACTGTTTTGACCCGGCCGGCTCAATCTGCTTTAAGCAGAGGCAAACCCACCTGACCAGATTTGAGCGGCATTTGCAATTAAGCCGCGGTGGCCAGCTGGAACTTTTTCAGGTCGGCGATTTCTTAACAGGTCTGGTTGTTGGCAATGATGCCCGTCACCCGGAAGTCGGGCGGATTTTAGCCCTGCAGGGGGCCGATTTGCTGCTTTGCAGCGGCGTCCTTGAAGGCGATTTAACATGCTGGCAGCAGACGGCCGGTCTGTGGGCCCAGGTTCAACAGAACCAGGTTTTTGCTGTTGAAGCACAACTGTTCGCTGAAATTGCCGGTTTAAAATTTGGCGGGACCCTTGCCGTGATGGCGCCCTGTGAAATAACAGCAGGCCAAACCGGATTTATTAACCGGGGAGCGCCTGGTTTGCCGCTCTTAAGCGCTGAAATCGAGCTGGATACCCTGGTTCAAATCAGGAGAGAATACCCGCTCTTAAAGCTGCTTAATCCTGAAGCTTATGATTCACTATACGGAGAGAAGCCAGAATGAACCTGGATGGCTGGAAAGAGAAATTATTTCAGCGTTATCTCGCCTGGAGCTGCCGTCCGGCCAGGATCAGACGCTACCTGAAGCAAAAGCTGCCTCCCAGGCCTCTGGCGAAGACTACCAGGCAATCTCAGGTCAGGGTAGCGGCTCTGCAGGTGAAACTTGAGATCTGCAAAAGCCCCTTTGTTTTTGCCGATCTTATGCACCGCAGGGTTAAAGAAGCAGATGCCGCCGGGGCCAGGCTGGTTGTTTTTCCGGAGTACTTAAACCTTTTGCTCTTTGGAATGCTGCCCGGTTTTGAACAACTTGAGCGGGGTTACAGCGCTGAAGCGAATAAAAGCAAAACCGCTCAGGGAAAAGTCAACGATGAGCAGATCAGCCTGCCCGATCTTTTCCGCTTCATGACTCCGGCTGTTCTGCCACTGGTAACAACTATATTTTCGACTCTTGCCGCTTATTATAGCCTCTATATAATGGCGGGCAGTTATACCATTGCCGCTAACGGAGAGATTGTAAACCGCGCTTTTCTGTTTGGCCCGCAGGGTGAGGAACTGGGTAGTCAGGATAAAGTACACCTGCTGCCGATCGAGGATTCATGGAACCTCGGGCGGGGAAAGGAACTAAAAGTTATTAAAACTTCAGTAGGCAGCCTGGCCATGCCGGTTTGCATGGATGCCACCTATTTTGAAACTTTCAGGATCCTGGAAAGAGCAGGTGCTGAAATAATTTTACTGCCGATTGCCAATCTGGAAACCTATAACTACTGGCTGGCCTTAAGGGGAATTTGGCCGCGGGTGCAGGAAAGCCCCCTGTACGGCATCAAGAGCGCCCTGGTTGGCAGTATTGCCGGCCTGACCTTTACCGGCAGGGCCGGTATCTTTGCCCCGCTTGAATTAACTTCCAACCGGGATGGCGTTTTGGCCGAGGTAGATCAATTTGATCAAGAAGCCATGGTTTTGGCCGATCTTGATCTGAATGCTTTAAATGAGCTGCGCCGCGATCATCCCTGGCGCGATCAAAACCCCGATCTATACAACCGTTACTTTCCGCAGCTTTATAAAAGACAACAAACCGACATCGCCACCGATTCTGAAGGGCTCTAAATCATTATACTTTGAGGTGGACGGCAAATAACTCCCTCCCTCTTGAGGTAGAAGGTAAAAACTATCTCCCCCGTGAGATGGCAGACAAATAACTCCCTTCCCCTTGATTGGAAAGGTATATAAACTCCCTCCCCC